>NZ_JBWJVP010000303.1:0-20218 GCF_056339915.1 Blautia sp. ZXY-1-B12
CTTTCTATATAAAGTTTCAGATAATACATGGCCTGAACCAGTTTCTCATCTTCCGGACCTGAACCCAGAACTGCCAGCATATGTGCCGCAGGCGGATAATCCAGAAGCATACGGTAACTCATCTCTTCCTCATAGAATGCCTGATAATCCTGCACTGCCGCCGCCTGAATACTGTAATGATCCGGATGATAGGTCTGGATCACTGCCTCTCCCGGTTTTTCCCCCCGTCCTCCCCGGCCGACTGCCTGACAGAGAAGCTGAAAGGTACGTTCCGCACATCGATAATCCTCTGCATTCAGCGAAAGATCCGCTGCTACTATTCCCATGAGTGTGACATCCGGAAAATCATGCCCCTTAACGATCATCTGTGTTCCGATCAGATATCTGCCTCATGAGCAGCAAAAGCTGCAAGGATCTTTTCATAGCTGCCCTTGGTTCTTGTTGTATCAAAATCCATTCTGAGAGTCCTGACTTCTGGAAAATCTTCCCGCACTACACCTTCTCGATCCTGCCGTGTTCCTGCCTTAAATCCGCCAATATAAGGCGATCCGCACACCGGGCATATCTGGGGTTTTCCTGTCTCATATCCACAGTAATGACATAAAAGCCTTTCATTATTATGCTCCGAAAGAGAAACATCACAATGCGGACACTTTCATCGCGTCCACGAGGACCGGCAGGATACAAAACCTGCGTATCCTCTTCTGTTCAGAAAAAGCATTACCTGTTCTTTTTTCTCAAACCGGCCTTTCATCTTTTGCCGGAGTTCTTGCTCAGTACAGACCTGTCTCCTGCTTTTAATTCCTCACGCAGGTCTACGATAGAAACCCGGGGCAGAGGTCTGCTTCCATATCTTGTTGTCAGCCTGACCAGACTATATTCCCCATTCATTGCCTTACTGTAGGCTTCCACTGATGGAGTAGCTGAACCCATTACCACATTTGCATGTTCTAAAACAGCTCTCCGGATTGCAGTTTCCCTTGCATGATAACGGGGTGTGCTTTCACTTTTATAGCTTGGTTCATGTTCTTCATCAATAATGATCAGTCCCAGACTGGCAAATGGCGTAAACAGCGCAGATCTGGGACCGATCATCACTTGGACTTCTCCCTTTTTCGCACGTTTAAACTGATCATAGCGTTCTCCCTGAGACTGTCTGGAATTGATAACTGATACTTTATCCCCAAATCTGGCATAAAATCTGCGTACCGTCTGATATGTCAGAGCAATCTCCGGGATCAGCACGATTGCTTCTTTTCCCTGAGAAAGCGTCTGCTCGATCAGCTTTATATACACCTGGGTTTTCCCGCTCCCTGTCACTCCCTCAATCAGTACAGGCTTCGGCGATGGTTTTTTCCACTCTCTCTGTATCTGCTTTACTGCCGCTTCCTGTTCATCTGTAAGCGGCATTCGCCTTTCTCCGGAAATATCACCTGTATTCAGTGAAGTTCTCATTATCTCATCATATTCTATGCGGATAATCCCCTGCTCCTGAAATTTCTTTACAACAGCAGAAGTTGTCCCCAGTTCTTTCGCCGCATGTGTATAATCCAGTCTTTTTTTCTCCAGAAGTTCCCTCAGAAGTCTTGTTCTGGCTTTAAACCTTGTTTGTTCAAGTTCTTTCAGCAACTGCGTTCCCGCCTCTTCGGAAATATCCAGGCATATATATTTTTTCTCTTTTGCCTTGATTTTCTCCTGGATAGGAAGTACTGTCCTGAGAGCCTGGATCATGGTGGAACCATAATTTTCTCTCATCCATGCTGCCAGGGCGATCAGTCTGGATTCCGTAGTCTCTTCTCCACTGCAGATTTCACTGATTTCTTTAATCTTTTCGGGAGCAATTTTCGGTTTATCTGACAATCCGATCACATATCCTTTACGCACCCGGCCGGCATTTCCAAAAGGGATGGCTGCCACCATCCCTGCCTTTATTTTCTTCTCCAGCCTTTCCGGTACACGATATTGAAAACTCCGGTCCAGTTTATCACTGGAAATATCAATTATTATATCAGCATATATCATGAACTTATTCCTGTTTGACCCGCTACCTATTTACCAGCAAGAATATCTGCGATCAGGACACGTTCATCCATAGGATATTTCTTTCCTTTAATTTCCTGATAATCCTCATGTCCCTTACCTGCCAGAACTATAATATCCCCCGGCTCTCCATGATGGATCGCATAGGCGATGGCTTCTTTTCTGTCCGGAATCTCTACATATTTTCCATCGGTTTTTGCCATACCGATCTTGATATCATCGATGATCGCCTGTGGTTCTTCATCACGTGGATTATCAGAGGTAATAATGGTAAGGTCTGCAAGCTTTCCGGAAACCTCTCCCATCTCATAACGGCGAAGCTTCGATCTGTTGCCTCCGCATCCAAACAGACATACCAGTCTGTGGGGATGATATTCTTTCAAAGTGGTCAGAAGACTCTCCAGAGCCATGGCATTATGCGCGTAATCGATCATCAGAGTAAAATCATCGGATACTTTTACCATTTCGATACGGCCTTTTACCTTAGCTACTTTTAAGGCTTTGAGAATGTTCTCTTCCGAAACCTTAAAATGACGGCAGATTGCGATTGCTGTCAATGAATTGTAGATGCTGAATTTACCGGGAATATCTATCTCCACATGAAAATCCAGAAGTCCTTTCAGATGGTAGGAAATACCCAGATATCCTTTACCTCCGACCAGCTTTGCATCTTCCGCACGAAGGTCTGCTTCCGGTGAAAATCCATAAGTTTCCAGGCTGCATGTATGACCTTCAATAATCTTCTCGAAATGTTCATCATCTCTGTTTACAATTCCTACCTTACACTGTTTCAGAAGTAAGGACTTGCATCTGAGATAATCATCAAAATCCTTATGTTCATTTGGTCCGATATGATCCGGCTCAATATTTGTAAAAATACCAAAATCGAAAACAAATCCCTGAGTTCTGTGAAGCATCAGTCCCTGGGAGGAAACTTCCATAACCACACAGTCACAGCCGGCTTCTGCCATCTCATGGAAATATTCCTGAATCACATAAGACTCCGGTGTTGTGTTCTTTGCAGGAATCACTTTGTCACCGATGATCGCTTCAATGGTTCCGATCAGTCCCACTTTATATCCGGCATTTTCCAGAATAGATTTTACCATATACGTAGTGGTTGTTTTTCCTTTTGTTCCTGTGATACCGATTGTTTTCAGTTTCTCTGCGGGATATCCGAAATATGCGGCAGAAATAAACGCCATTGCATATCGTGTATCTTTCACAAGAATGACTGTCACATCTTCCGGTGCTTCCACAGCTTCTTCCACGATCAGAACCTTTGCTCCTTTTGCAACTACATCCGGCACAAATTTATGGCCATCCACCACTGCACCGCGGATACAGATAAAAAGAGAGCCCTCTTCTACTTTCCGGGAATCATAAATCACATTTTTTACTTCCTGGTCTGTACTGCCCTGAAGACATGTATATTCCAGCTTTTCCAGTAAGGATATTAATTTCATTTTAATCCTCCATATCATTTCCTGCCTGCCTGAATTTTATACAGCCTCTGCGGCAATTTCGTTACTGTTCACTCCGTTCACAGTAACTTAGCCAAAATTCATTCCAGATTGCCTGCAGCAATGGAATTTTGGCTTGTATGTCTCGGGATTTTGGCATATTCATGCCAAAACACCTCGCGGGATAGTGGTGTGTGAACAGTAACGCAATTTCTTTAAAGTCAGGCAGAGGTGTTTTACTAAAGCGTATATTCTATATAAGAATAGCACACCTCCCCTGTCGTTTCAACGTTGTTTCTCTACTTCTGCTGTTTTTTTGTCTTCCTGTAACAGAATGCACTGACTCCAGACATGATTGCAAAAATCCCCAGTACAATATACAAAGCCGTTTCTGTCTCATCTCCTGTACGTGGTTTGGAAGCAGTAGTATAAGCACTTCCGGACTTTGAGTCATATCCATAACTCTGGGAAGCCAGAGATGCCGGTTGCGGCGTAACTGTAACAATATTATCAGTTTCCTTTAATTCTACGTTTGCCTTAGATGTCATTACCTGTGTACCAGTCTCATCAGATGTAACGATTACCTCATTGATCAATTCCTGACTTGCCATATATTGTGGAACAGTCACTGTGGCATAAAGTGCAAAAGCCTCTCCCGGTGCGATCTGCGGAATCAGAGCCTGTGTGCCTGTGCTGTTTAATGTTACGCCCTCTTTCCTGACAAAATTTGCCTGAATACCGGCATTTTGGAATCTTTCTGTACTGAGAACCGAATGAAGTGTCCGCTCACCCGTATTCCTGATGCAGATCTGATATGTGATCGTATCTCCCGGATATGCCTGTGTTCTGTCCGCAGTTTTCTCCACCTCAAAAGCAGCCTTTAATGCAATGACTTCTGTTTCGACTGATTTCTGACATCCAATACTTTCTTCCTTTCCCGGATATTTCGCTTTTACAGTTACTGTATGAATAAGCTCTCCTGCCTGCTCTTCTGTAAGCTGTACTGTCATCTGAAGATTTCTGATTTCTCCTGCCTTAAGACCTGAAATAATTCCCTGCATACCATTTGCAGTAAATCCCTCTTCCTGTTTCCATTCGGCTTTTATATTATCCTGAGAAAAAACACTGGATATCTCTATATTTTCCAGAGGTAATTCTCCTGTATTCTCTACAGACAATATATAAGTAAGGTTCTGCCCTGCACGTACCTCTTTCGTCTCCTGCTGTAACCGGGCTGTGATCCCTGTTTTTGCCTCCTGTACGGAAAGCAGAGCTGAAGGAGTTTCTGCAACAGTCCGGGTTTCATCCCCTGATTTCATCCAGAAATACGCACCTGTCCCCTCCCAATCTTTGCAAAGCGGTGCATCCTGGCACAGAGGATAATCTGTTTTTACAGAAGAAATACGATATTCTTCACGCAGAGACACCGGCACTTTCATGGTAAAGATATCTGTTTCCGCATCTGAAAGTGCAGTCTCACAGGTCAGCTTTGTAATCTGGGTTGTCTCACCTTTCTTATTTTGTATCTGTACGGATTCAGCCTGCAGATCATTCTTTAACGCTTCTGCATTTACCTGAAAATATTCTGAAATATATACAGTCAGAAAATATCTGGTTTTATCTTCCCTGATCTCATTTTGGTTCTCCTGCTCACTCTGTTGTGTCTGTCCGGTTTCTGTGTCAGATCCTTCTGCCTTCCGGTATTCTTCGCTTTTTATATCTTCTATATCTATTACTGCACTCTCTGATTCACACTCTGTATTTTCGGAATCCACTTCATCTGTCGTATTTTCTGCTGCTTCTGCTTCTCTCACTTCTCCATCCCATGTACTATTTTCCATCTGCAACTGTCCGTTCTCCGAAGCAGTATTCTCCTGTTGACTTTTGTACAGTTCTTTCAGACCGCTCACTTCCAGTGTCAGTTCTGCCTGAAATTTCTCTTCATCGATCCACTGTGCACTCTGCTTTAAACCCACAGCAGGAACATATAACTCTGCAGCTTCAAATTCTGCTGCTGATACTGCTCCTGCTCCCAAAATCCCGACAGCAGCCGTTATCATGACTGCTTTTTTTAACTGATTCCATATTCTTTTTTCCATTCTCTCATTCTCCTGAATTTTTATTCTATGTCATCTGAGGTACTTCCACTGTCAGAATGATATCGGTACAGTATCTTTCGAGATTATAAGTTCATATCCACAGACATACGCATCTCTCCTCTCGGTTTTGCACAATAAATAAGATTTTCAGAGTTTCTGCTCAGGATTCAAAACCATCTCCCGGACTATCAATAAATAATTGGAAATTTTTGCACCGGACCGGTGCGTGAAAATAAGAATACTGATAACGGCTGTTGCCGATGAATCTACTTTAGCATGTCTATGCTATAAAAACAAGATACCACTTTTTATTTTTCGTATTTGTTTATAATTCTTTTATAAATTTACCGATTGTTTCAGAAATTCGACATACTTTGAACATAATTTTCCCATATAATAGGTCTTGGATAGATGAAAAACCACTCTCTATCTCCCCCCTCAAAAAACAAACAGCTCTCACAGAAATGTGAGAGCTGTTTGTTTTTTGTTACTGTTCACTGATAATATCCCGCGAGGTGTTTTTTGAGTTATTTTCTATTGCAATTCTACTGGCAGTCTTTTATAATGTAGGATATCAATATGATTGAATATTTATGATATCAGTGATAAAAAATTTCAAAAATCTTTATATATAAGATCACCCCGCAGATATCATATTTACAGAACATGAAAGAATCGAGGTAATTCTCATGAGCGAAAAAATTACAGTAGTTGCACTGGGCCACAGAGCATTAGGAACCACCTTACCGGAGCAGAAAATCGCTACAAAAAAAGCAGCCAAAGCTGTCGCAGATCTTGTAGAAGCCGGAAATCGTGTAGTCATTTCCCACAGTAACGGTCCACAGGTTGGAATGATCCACACAGCCATGAATGAATTTGGCAAAACACATCCTGACTATACATTTGCACCTATGTCCGTATGTTCGGCAATGAGTCAGGGCTATATCGGATATGACCTCCAGACCGCAATCCGCGCAGAACTTATTTCCCGAGGTATTTATAAACCGGTAGCTACTATCCTTACACAGGTTGTCATTGATCCATATGATGATGCTTTCGCTGAACCTGAGAAGATCATCGGACGTGTCCTTACAGAAGAAGAGGCTGAAACTGAAGAAAGCAAGGGAAACTTTGTCACTAAACTGGCTGACGGCACTTATAAAAGAATCCTGGCAGCTCCGAAACCGCAGAAAATCGTAGAGCTTGAAACAATCCGCACACTTGTAGATGCGGGCCAGGTAGTAATCGCAGCAGGCGGCGGCGGAATCCCGGTTATGGAACAGGGAATCGATCTTCATGGTGCAAGTGCGATCATTGAGAAAGACCTTTCCAGCGGACTTCTTGCACAGGAATTAAATGCAGATACTCTTCTGATCCTTACCAGTGTTGAGAAAGTAAGTCTGAACCTCGGTCAGGACAACGAAGAATATCTTAATACAATTTCTGTAGATGATGCTAAGAAATATATGGCTGACAATCAGTTTGCCCCAGGCTCCATGCTTCCTAAATTCGAAGCCGGAATCTCTTTTATCGAAAAGGGAGATAACAGAAGAACGATCATCACAGATATTGCGCATGCAAAGGATGGATATTTCGAAAAAACCGGAACTATCATTAAATAAATGACGGTTTCATCTACAGTATACCTCTTAAAAATAATACATTTGACAAAATTGAAACTATAAACATCTGAAACTTCAGATTCTATAGCAATCCTCGTAAATAATACATTTAAGGGGATTGCTATATTTTATCTGACAATACAAAAAGACATATACCAGAGCAATACATATCATCTTGCCGGTATATGTCTTTTAATTATCATATCATGATGTCAGATTCAAAAGTTTACCCCTGACCTGATATTACATAGATTTACGTTCCGCAATTTCTGCCATCTTCGCTTCGTTCAGACGAGTATCACCATGCACACGGCTGTAGGAAAGATATCCGTTCATACGGTCAATCTTTGTCAGATTCTTGGAACCGCAGACCGGACACACGTCCATTTCAAGTTCCTCATGTCCGCAGTCATCACAGTAAGCAAGGGAAAGATTTACTCCCTCATAATATCCCAAAGACATGGCTCTGCGGATCAGAGTACGTATTGCTTCACGATTATAATCGATCGGATAACGTACATACTGAATCTTACCGCCGTTGCACAACTCCCAGAAACGTCCCTCCAGATCCTGTTTTTCAATCGGAGTCACATCTTCAGTCACATGACAGTGGAAACTGTTGCTTACATAAGGACGATCAGAAACCCCTTTCACAATGCCATACATCTTACGGAACTGTTCCACCTGCAGTCCACATAAACTCTCTGCCGGTGTTCCATAAATTGCATAAAGATAACCATCTTTCTCTTTAAATTCATTTACTTTCCTGTTGATATATTTCAGCACATCCAGTGCAAACTGCCCGTCTTCAGCAATGGATTTGCCATTGTAAAGTTCCTGGAGTTCATTTAATGCAGTGATTCCGAAGGATGCTGTCATTGGTTTCAGAATCTTGCCAATCTTTTCATTCGGTTTCAGATGTCCACCGTAAAATCCTCCCTCACAATATGCCAGCGGGTTGGTTGACGCACGCATCTGTCCCAGATAATCATAGGTACGGATATGCAGATTACGGATCATCTCAAGATAGAAATCCAGCACTTCGTAGAAATCCCTGCTCTCTGCTCTGGCTTTGGCAAGGATCATTGGAAGATGAAGGCTTACCGCACCGATGTTAAATCTTCCCACAAACACAGGAACATCCTTATCATCTGCCGGATACATACCGCCTCTCTCGTACCAGGGGCTTAAGAACGCACGACATCCCATAGGACTTATAACCTTTCCATACTGCTTGTACATACTGGAAATATATCCTTTTCCTGACATGGACAGCCAGTCCGGATACATAGTCTTGGCAGAACAGTCAACCCCTGCCTCAAATACATCCTCACTGATCTTGCCTTTTCCATGGATATTTTCATCATAAAGGAATACGATTTTCGGGAAGAGTACCGGTTTCTTGCGTCCTGCCTTACCCTGTCCGCCTTTATGCACTTCAAGAAGAGAAATACTTGCCATCTTCTCGAACTGCTTTATTCCAAGTCCAAGAGTTACAGTTACAAATGGATAATCCCCTCTGGAAGATCCGACTGTATTCAGCTTATACTCAATCCCCTGCCATCCCTGGTCAAAATCTCTGCGGACTTTGTCAAGCGCATACTCGATTGCACGTTCTTCACGTCCTGTCCAACTCTCGTCAGAGTATTTCATAAATTCCTGGATATATTTATCGTAACTCTTCTGTGCATAAGGTGCAAGAATCTTGTCTACTTCCGGTACTGTGAATCCGCCATACTGCTGTGCAGCAGTGCTCAGGATAATATCACCCATAACATCAAACGCAGTATCCAGTGTCTTAGGCTCATTGTACCATACATTTCCCATCTCAAATCCGCCGCTGAGTACAGATGCCACATCAAAGAGACAGCAGTTCATGGTATCCAGACGTGCAGACTGGTCATGAATATAAATATAACCATCTTTACATGCCTGAAGTTCATTACGATTCATAAAAAATTTACGATAAAGCTCTTTGTTCAGTTCATTAAAGATCAGGCTTCGCTTTGTAGCTACAAGCGCACTGTCTGTATTGGCATTACTCTTATCACCAATATAACGGATTGCCTGACTCTTGGTATATACATCATCCATCATATGGATAAAGTCAAGTTTGTAATTTCTGTAATCGCGGTAGCTCTTAGCCACTGCCGGGTTCACTCTCTCAAGTGCTCCCTCTACGATGTTGTGCATCTCCTGGATCTCTATCTCATTCTTTCCCAGTGCCTCCGCATGTTCTTCCGCAAACTGGCAGATAAATTCCTTCTCTTTATCCGAAAATGTGTATAAAATTCTGGCTGCCGACTTATTTACTGCTGCTACGATCTTCTGTGAATTAAACTCTTCTCTCGTACCATCTTTCTTTATAACATATATCATACCTTTTGCTCCCATATACAATATATAGTATTTTTTTCTTTCATTCACCACAATTCTCTCTATATGTGGTACGTTTAACAAGTATAGCACAGTCTCTGACAAAAAGAAAGGGGCAAAAAATTATTCGTCATATTGCCGAATTTGATACATGGCAAGATAATTATCTTGACCATCCAGAGATACCACAGATACCTCATACCCGGCATGTAATTCTATTTTCTCCTCGTGGTCTGCTTCGTCAAATTTTACAGTTTCATCTTTTCCTGAAGAACTTCTGATTTCCAGAGCAACCTTCTCCCAGCCGGACACTATCCTGTATTCTCCCGGATCTATTGTAAAATCATACCCCTGGTCACTGGCATCTGTATCGCCAATCTCTGATGCAGTATCATCCGTTCTGACAATATAATTCTCTCCGGTGAACATATACCAGTCCGGATTACCCCTCTGTTCATCCTGTCCGTTCTTTACTGCACTGATAGTCTCAGACCAGTCATCTGTCCAGTTATTCTCATTACTTTCATTATTTTCATTACTTTCATTATTCTTATTACTCTCATTTACTTCATCAGAACTGCTGTCATCAAAAATACTGTTGAGATCTATGTCAAACTCATCATAGATAAATTCTTCTATCCTGTATCCAATCGTATCCCAATTCTCTGCCATCTGACCTATTATTACCATCAGAATCAGCACAATGATCCAGAAAATTTTGCCTGCCTTGCCGCTCTTTTTCTTCTCACTTTTTGCTGTCTTTTTTCCGGTGCTGTATGTACGGGCAGTCTGTGCGCTGTACGACTGACCTGATGTTTTCTTTGTCCCTGATGTTTGTATTCTTGAAGTTTGTACTTTTGTATTTTGCGTTCTAATAGTCTGTGTTCTGGCAGACGAAGTTTTTGCAGCTTTGGGAACTGTTTTATTTCTGTCAGACAAAGGGATCTCGTTCTCTGCCATTGCTTTTTTCACCTTTGCCGAAGCATGACGATAGTGCTCTGAACGGTCTTCGTTCAGATGATACAGTTCCATATCATTTCTATATGGCATTCCACAATATTTACACCTGCCGTTTACAATTGGTCCATCACAGACCTGACACCTTTTTCCCATATATCTTCCCCCTGAGTTTTATATAAATTTAACGCTTCATTCATTTACACATTTATTTTAACATTTCGCCCCAATCTTGCAAAGCTGAAATTGTGTTACTGTTCGTTCTGTTCTCCGTAACCATAATATCCCGCGAGATACTTCCAAATGAACAGTAATAATTGTCAAACTACCATTTTCCTGTTATAATAGCGTGGGAAAAGATAATGGATATTCAGTAAACAACAATATTTTTTATCAGTTTGCCATAAAATATGCAAATACAGAAATTACAGGAGGAATCCACTCATGGAACAGATTAAAATTCCTGACGGGTATCAGTCATCTTTAAATCTTCACGATACCCAGATTGCCATTAAGACTGTGAAAGATTTCTTTCAGCAGACACTGGCTCAAAAACTGAATCTGCTGCGTGTTTCCGCTCCGGTATTCGTTAATCCGTCATCCGGTCTGAACGATAACTTAAACGGCGTGGAACGTCCGGTAAGCTTTGATATCAAAGGCCAGCCGGAGAATGCTGAGATCGTACACTCTCTCGCCAAATGGAAGAGATATGCATTACAGAAATATGGCTTTGCTCATGGTGAAGGACTTTACACAGACATGATCGCGATCAGAAGAGACGAAGATCTGGACAATATCCACTCCGTATACGTAGATCAGTGGGACTGGGAAAAGATCATCAGCAAGGAAGAACGCAACATGGACACACTTGTTTCCACAGTACGTGCTATCTACAGCGTTCTCCGCAAGACCGAAAAATACATGGCTGTTCAGTACGATTACATCGAAGAAATCCTTCCGAGAGAGATCGCATTTGTCAGCACTCAGGAACTGGTCGACATGTATCCTGATCTCACTCCAAAGGAACGTGAATACAAGATTGTCAAGGAAAAAGGTGCCGTATTCCTTATGCAGGTCGGCAAAACCTTAACCAACGGAGAACGTCATGACGGACGTGCACCGGACTACGATGACTGGGAATTAAACGGCGATATCCTTGTTTATTATCCTGTTCTCGACATTGCTCTGGAGCTTTCTTCCATGGGTATCCGCGTTGACGAGGATGCGCTTGACAGACAGCTTACCATCGCAGGATGTGATGACAGACGCGAACTTCCTTTCCAGAAAGCAATCTTTAACAAAGAACTTCCATATACTATCGGCGGCGGCATCGGCCAGTCCCGTATCTGTATGTTCTTCCTCAGAAAAGCACACATCGGTGAAGTACATGCTTCCCTGTGGCCGGAAGAAGTAATGAAAGAAGCAGCAGCAAAAGGAGTACAGCTTCTGTAAAAAAGCCGTAAACCTGGAATACTCAGAGATCACAGACACACAGATGTGTAAATACACAATGTATATCTGAGTGCCTTATCAGACAAATGTAACGGGGCGAATACAAAAGTGAATATTTTATTTTTTTTAACACCTAAAAGTGATGTAGCATATATATTTGAAAATGAGACTCTTCGTCAGACTCTTGAGAAAATGGAACACAGAAAATTTTCCTGCATTCCGCTTCTGAGTCTGGACGGGAAATATAAAGGAAGTATTTCCGAGGGTGATCTTCTCTGGGGAATGAAAACCTTAAATGTTCCCGGACTGAAAGAAGCAGAGAGCATTTCCATTATGGCAATCCCGCGAAGAGCAACATATAAGGCAGTTCACGCAGATTCTGACATGGAGGATCTGCTGGACAAGGCAATCAACCAGAATTATGTTCCGGTTGTAGATGATCAGGGATACTTTATCGGCATCATCACCCGTAAAGAGATCATCAAATACTGCTACAAAGAACTGAAGAAATATATAAAAGCTTCAGATTCATAAAAAGAGCTGCCGCATTGCAATTTTTCAATTGCTAATGCGGCAGTTCTTTTTATATTCTTTATAACGCCTCAGCAGACCTCAACAAAATTCCTGTTTTTCCTTTTTCTGTGCCAGAAGCTTTCCGAACAATGCTGCCAACACCTGCTGAAACAGAGTTCCGATCATTACCGGAAACATAACTTCACCCGGAAAATATGCAGCTGCGATCACCGCTCCTGCGCTGATATTGCGCATCCCGGTTCCATACATCATGGAAACCGCCGTACTGCGATCCTTTCGGAAGATATACGCCACAAACCAGCCGAGTGCATATCCGGAAGCAGCCAGGACAAGGATTGCCAGTGCAACCTTCACCCTCTGCATATTCATATCCCGGATATATGGTGCTACTTTGGAAGAATTGGACGTTACTACAAATATCAGTGCCAGCTTTGAAAAAGGCGCCAGCTTTCCCGGCCATGTTTCCATTACTTTTCCATCTGTGATCTGATTTAATACCATCGCAACAACAGCAGGAAGCGCAACCATAAATATCAGTTCCCGCATCATCCTGGCAGGATCTATGGTCACCGCAGAGCCCAGCAGGATCTTCAGCGTAGCCGGGATCAGAAAAGGTGCCAGTACCGTATCCAGCACTACCAGAGACAACGACAGAGGACTGTTTCCATCATAAATCGTCACCCACATCAGACTTACCACTGCAGTGGGAACTGCAAACTCCAGTACCATTCCGGTGATCAGCTCCATGTTATTTCCAAAGAAAAGATGACCTGCCCCGCAGGCTGCTGTCGGAATTACCACATGGACCAGAAGCATGATAATAAGCAGTGAGCCCGGATGTCGGAATACATTTGCCACATCTTTAAATCTTGACTTCAACGCCCCGGCAAATGTCATAAATGCAAATACGGCCGGCACATAAGGCAGACCGCATTTGGCAATATCAGGAAAGCACACCCCTAGCAACAGACAGGTCGGTGTCACCAGGGCCATCCATTTTTCTATGAAACTGTTAAATTTTCTCAGCATCTTATAAAACCTTTGAAAGGAAGTCTTTCAGTCTCAGGATTCTTCGGATTCGCGAAAAATTCTTTCGGAGTATTCTCTTCCTGTATCTTACCGTCATCAATAAAAAGAACTCTTGTTGCCACTTCTCTTGCAAATCCCATCTCATGAGTAACTACAACCATGGTCATACCCGACTGCGCAAGTTCTTTCATCAATTCCAGAACCTCACCTACCATCTCAGGGTCAAGTGCGGAAGTTGGCTCATCAAAAAGCATCACATCCGGATTCATGGCAAGAGAACGTGCAATGGCAATACGCTGTTTCTGCCCGCCCGAAAGCATATCCGGATATGCATTGGCTTTGTCCGGAAGACCTACACGTGCCAGAAGCTCATCCGCTTTCTTTGAAGCTTCATCCTTTGTCATCAGCTTCAGTTCTACAGGTGCCAGCATAATATTCTGTTTTACCGTTTTATGCGGAAAAAGATTAAACTGCTGGAATACCATTCCAATCTTCTGACGGTGTCTGTTAATGTCAACCTTCGGATCTGTAATATCAGTTCCTTCAAAGAGGATCTGTCCGCCTGTCGGAACCTCCAGAAGATTCAGTGATCTCAGGAAAGTAGATTTACCGGAACCGGAAGGACCAATGACGGCTACTACTTCTCCCTGACAGATATCTGTTGTTATTCCATCGAGAACCTGATTTGTACCAAAAGCTTTCTTCAGATCCTTTACCTGGATCAGTACATTCTTATCGCTCACTGGTTCTTAATCTCCTTTCCAGTTTATTCATCCCCCATGTAAGGATTCCAACGATCACAAGATAAATCGCTGCTGCTGCCATCAGAGGCCAGAACGCATTGTATGTACGGCTCTGGATCAGCATAGCTCCTTTTGTCAGGTCCATCATACCGATATAACCGATGATGGATGTCTCTTTAATCAGCACGATAAATTCATTTACCAGCGCAGGAAGTACATTCTTAAATGCCTGCGGGATAATGATCAGTCGCATGGTCTGGCTGAAATTCAGACCAAGGCTTCGTCCTGCCTCTGTCTGTCCCTGGTCAATGGACATGATACCGGAACGGACAATCTCAGCTACATAGGCACCTGAGTTGATACCAAAGGCAAGTCCGCCTACAATGATCTTGTTAATGCTTACAGCACCAAAAATTACAAAATTCATGATCAACAGCTGGATCATGGTTGGTGTTCCACGAATTACAGTCAGATAAACTCTGCAGATCGCATTGAGGATCTTAAAGGAGCCTGACTTATCGTGCGCAGAACGGATGATTGCTACAAGGAAACCGATGATCAGACCTACAATTACCGCAAATACTGTGATAATAAGAGTTGTTTTCAGACCATCCAGAAGCCAGAGATAGCGGTCATCTTTAATAAAGTTCAGATAAAAATCTTCTTTTACACTCGCTAATATCATAGGATTATTCATAAAAACCTCTGTTCCGAAAAGAGAGCTGTTGGCAAATCGTCAACAGCTCTGTTATTTGTTATTTTAATACTTATTTCTTTACAATAATTACCTGGCTTGCATCTGCATAGGTATCTGTAAAGTCAACGCTTGATTTACGGTCTTCTGTTACAGTCATACCAGCTGCACCGAAGTCTGCTTTGCCGGACTGTACTGCCGGAAGGATGGAATCGAATTCCATATCTTCAATTTTCAGTTCATATCCAAGCTTATCACAGATTGCCTGAGCGATATCAGCATCGATACCAACGATATCATCACCTTCATGATATTCATATGGTTCGAACTCAGCGTTAGTAGCCATTACCAGAGTTCCATTGGAACGGTCAACATCTTCCGGTGATTCATATGGAGTCTTACCGGCATCCTCACCAATGTAATTGTCCATGATGCTGTCGATAGTTCCATCCTCTTTCAGTTCCTTGAGAGCTCCGTTAATCTTGTCAAGAAGTTCATCATTGCCTTTCTTTAAGCAGATTGCATATTCTTCTTCCTCGAATGGCTCATCCAGAATCTTGAGATCATCATTATTCTCAGCAAATTTCTGAGCCGGCTGTGAATCGATGATCACACAGTCGATCTGTCCTGCCTTTAATGCCTGAACAGCTTCACTTCCCTTGCTGTAACGTTCTACTGTAGAACCATCTTTCTCATAATCAGATGCATCAAGGTCACCTGTTGTACCAAGCTGAACACCGATTGTTGCTCCTGCAAGATCATCTTTGGATTCAACTTTCTGAGCTGCGGATACGCTTCCTGCCATGGAAAATACCATTACTGCACTGAGTGCAAGAGCTGCAAATCTCTTTTGATCTTTCATCTTTTTTCCTCCTCGCATCCGAAAGTATATCTACGGCTGCCATCTTTTTACCTTCTTCAGACAACAGCGTATAATTATGCGTTTCGGTTGTATATTTTTGTTTTTAATTTTAACATACTTTCTATAAAATGCAAGGTAAAACTTGAATAACAGATATATTTTCCATATAATGTATAATACATAACTGTTCCGGGAAGGGCAAAATGTTTTTTTACATGAAGATCACAGAAAAACTTTCCCGGTAAAAGATTCGTAATTTTCACTTTTTCATAACATTTTTTCTATATGATACAAGAGGTGTATAAATATTTAACCAAATAAGGAGGCTTTTCTGATGAAATTTACAAAAATGCATGGTATTGGAAATGATTACGTATATGTAAACTGTTTTGAGGAAACTGTGGAAAATCCTTCCGCAGTAGCCAGATATGTCAGTGACCGTCACTTTGGTATCGGTTCCGACGGACTGATCCTGATCAAGCCATCCAAAATCGCAGACTGCGAGATGGATATGTATAATCTTGACGGTTCCCAGGGTGCCATGTGCGGAAACGGTATCCGCTGTGTTGCCAAATATGCCTATGACTACGGCATCGTAAACAAAGAACATATTTCTGTTGCTACAAAAAGCGGCATCAAATATCTGGATCTTACTGTAGAAAACGAAAAGGTATCCCAGGTTAAGGTAAATATGGGTTCTCCGATCCTGACCGCCAGACAGATTCCGGTAGTGTCAGAGAAGGAGGAAGTTATCAATGAACCTCTGGATGTAAACGGAAAAATCTATTACATAACCGCTGTTTCCATGGGAAATCCCCACGCTATTGTTTATATGGATGATATTGACCATCTGGATATTGAAAAGATCGGCCCGGCTTTCGAGAATCATGTTGCATTTCCGGATCGTGTAAACACTGAATTTGTAGAAGTGATCGATGAACATACTGTAAAAATGCGTGTATGGGAACGCGGTTCAGGCGAAACTCTTGCCTGCGGCACAGGTGCATGTGCGGTAGCAGTCGCTTCTGTTCTGAACGGACATGTAGACGGTGACAGTCCTGTCACTGTAAAACTTCTCGGCGGTGACCTGCAGATTTTCTGGAACAGACAGGAGAATCTTGTTTACATGACAGGCCCGGCTGCCACAGTATTTGACGGTGAAATTGATGTAAGCTTTCTGAAATAAAAAACTGTCTGAAACTGCAGCAAATAACAGACAGCTTATCTGCTTCAGCTGCCGGTCACAATATTACGCAACAAAAAACGGATACACACCATTCAGCTGTGGTTATGTATCCGTTTTTTATCAACTTTTACACTGCAAATTCCAGTATTCTTTCCACAATAAATACCGCAGCACATGCGAATAACGCAACTGTAAGAAGACTTTTCTCCTTATATGCCGCGATCAGTGCCACAATAAATCCCACAGCAGCCGAGATCACACTGTCTGTGGCAAAAAGGATCGCCGGAAATGTCATGGCTGCCAGACATGCATAGGGAACATAGTACAGAAATGATCTGATAAACGGACTTGTGATCTCTTTTCTGGAAAGAGCAAGCGGGAGCATACGGATCAGATATGTAACTGCTGCCATTACCAGAATGTAAATATAAATATTATGACTCATGAACACCCTCCTCCTCTTTCTCATCCTCTATCGGACAGAAGTATGCGGCAGCCCCTGCCACGATCAGTGTAGTAATAATGATCACAAAACCTGACGAAACCTCCGACAGAAACGGAATCACTTTAAACAAAGTGCTGATCAGCATTGCTGCCACGACAACTGCCAGTACTGCCTTATTCTGCTTTGCCGGAGGAATAATAATTGCAAGGAACATACCGTAAATAGCCACGCTGAGTGCACTCATCATAAAATCCGGAAGAAGATTTCCGGAAATTGCTCCTGCCAGGGTTCCAAGTACCCATCCCGGGATTGCCACACACATGGCACCATAATTATAAAATGCGCTTACCTTTCCGGGCTGACTGGCACTAATCCCGAAAATCTCATCCGTCACACCAAATGCTGCAATATAGCGGTGAACCAAAGATTCATCTCTTCTGAATTTCTGAGCAAGGGAAAATGACATCAGACAATATCTCAGATTAATGATCAGCTGTGTCAGTGCCATCTCCCAGTAAGAGCCGCTCATTACCATGATCTCAAGTCCTGCAAACTGCCCTGCTGAAGTCACGTTTGTCAATGAGATCAGCACAGCCTGCCAGATACTCAGTCCATCAGCAACTGCCATCATGCCAAATGTAAACGATACAGCAAAATATCCCAGTCCTATGGGAATACCATCCTTAACTCCTTTTCTGAAGCTTTCACTTCTCATGTTTCTCTCCTCCTGTTACCTTTTGTGATCCTTTGATAACTGTTTAACTCTTTCACAGCTACAACTTTCGTATTTACTGATACACACAGATAACCCGGAGAACAGTATTCTGTCTCCGGGTTTCAGTCAGGATTATCTGATCTGTTTTATTGCATATGCATAAATTCTCTTATAAGTCCTCATAGAATAATGAACACCATCATCTGTATAACCGCGAAATTCACAGCGAGTCGTATAACCACATCTCATCAGATAAGAATAACTGTTGATCCATGTAAAATTCCCGTTCAGTCTCTGTCTGAGTCTGTTATTAAATCCGCGGATCTCAGACTCCTTCCGCGTGGATTTCATTGCCGTATTACATGGATTCACAGACATATAAAATAATTCACAGTTCCTGGCAGTCAGCTTTCTGGATAATCCATTCATATAAGAAGCATAGTCTGACGCAACAGAATCATAACTGATGGACTCCCTGTTTTTGTGGATCAGGTCATTTACTCCCAGATTGAAAATAACTGCCACCGGCTTCGCATTGTCATCCATCCCGCTTATTTCATTCAGCAGTTCCTTTTCTCCGTATTTTTTCATCCAGTCAAGCCCTTCTCCTGTCTTGCATACAAATCCAACTTTCTTTAAACTGTCAGAACTGCATTGCTGCTTCAGAGTACTGCGAAGCATTGCTGTGCGGGAATCTCCCACAAAAATAATCTTATCATATTTCTCCACACTGTCCGCAAGACCGCCTGCATAAATATCCGGTTCCTGATTCCATTTATACTTCACCGGATAAAGATGAATATTTTTCGTAACCTGAATTTTCTGATATGCCTGATACATTGGATTACAGGTCTGTCCGGGAACTGTTGACCATCCCAGAAATGTATATCCCCTCTTATTCACTTCCACAGGAAGAATCACAGAACCACCGCTTTTCACTTTCTTTTTTGTGATTTCTCCTGAAGTCTCTATTGTAACTGTTTTCGTGGATGTTTTTTTCTTTTGCACTGTTGAATTCTTAGCAGTCTGCATTATTGCCGCCTGTGCTGCAGACGGGGGTGCTGCACATATTAATACACACGCCAGAAAAAAAAATAACATTCTTCTTACACACATCTGTCTCTTCTGTTTTCTCATTATTGCCTTCTTTTATGATTTCATATATTATCTGTTATTTTTACCGGTACTTACAGCAATTTCGCTGTCTTTTCTCTTCACCATACTGCTTCCCAGTCAATTTGACCAAACAGTTGTATTTCAGTTTACATCATCTGACAGAAACAGTCAACAGTCTTCGCCACTGCCTTTACATTCTTTACAGACTCCATACAAAATAGAATTCTTACACTGCAGGGTAAATCCATGACTTTCTTCAATATGATGAGAAATTTCTTCCATAAAATGACATTCCAGATGAATGATCTTTCCGCATTTTACACACTTCAGGTGCAGATGCTGTTCACATCCCCGTCCCGGTTCTACATACTGATAAGCAGCCTGGCAACCTTTCTCTGCAACATATTTGATCACAGTTCCATCCTTTGCAAGCTTGTCCAGATAGCGGTAAATGGTTGTGATATTTACCTCACTGTCATGTTTCTTCAGATACTCATCCACATCAGCAGCTGTAACCGTATGGTCATTACTGTTTTTCAAATATTCAAGTATTTTTCTGCGGCTTGCTGTCGCATAACTGCTTCCTGCCATAATTTTATCATTCCTCCTAAAATCAGCTTCTTCTGACAGAGCAGACTCGGTTGATCAGAAAACAATTCCTGCAAATTCAATAATAATTCCCCAGAATACACCAAGTCCATAAAGTACTCCCACAATTTTCAGATTCTGAACCCTGTCTCTGTTCAAACGAAACAGAATCAGAAGCCCAACTCCTGCATTTACAAGAAGTCCCGCCATCATCGCCCCGGCTCCGATAATATCATCCAGATATAACTGGGTGATTACTACAGAAGAAGCGCAGTTGGGAATCAGTCCCACTAAAGC
>NZ_JBWJVP010000304.1:0-12531 GCF_056339915.1 Blautia sp. ZXY-1-B12
TAGTGCACGTAGTCTGAGATTTACGGTCTTGGGCTTATAATTTTCTATAAGCCATATCTTGTATTCTCGTAGCTTTTTCTGTGTGACATCATCATATTGTTGTCCGTACTGCTTAATAGCAAACATATACGATGAGATCGTGTTTTCTGAGAGATTGCTTTTTCTCAAGTGTCTTTCAAATTTTTCGTTTTCTATCATAGCGAAAGATCTCCTTTCGTCAGATATTATTCAATTAAGCACTAATTAAAAGAAATTTTAACAAACAATTCTCTCTGCTTTCCAACGATACGTTTCTGTTCTGCTAACGGTGGAATAGGAAACAGCATATTCATAACACTATTTCGGTCTATTCCGGGGATAACTCCTTGCCCCTTAGACTTTATCTGATCAAAATTTGCTTGTAAGAATAAACGGATATAAAGCACATCAAGTGTTGAAACTTTTTTTATTGCCATAATTTGTCTTGCAATATGTGCTTTTTCAATATCGCAAATCACAGTTTTTCCATAACCAGAACCTTTACATACCAATAAAATATCGCCATAATTTGCAATTACTTTCGGTGTTTCCGTCCAACGATTTATTAAAACACCATTTTCCGATAAACTACTGGCTCCTGTAATATATGGAATTCCTTTGCATTTATCATTATATTCTTCAGGCTTAAAATCCGTTCCAGAAAGCAAAGAAATAACCTGTCCGAACCTTGTCCACGTCCAACTCTCCGGTATCTCAAACGGTATCTCATTGTCAATACAACGCTCAATTCCGTCCAACTTCTCATAATGAGAATTATCCCTTTTGAAAATAACAGATTCGTGCTTATCTTTTCTGATTTTACCTTCTGCAACTAACTTTTGCTTCTCAGCACGAATGCGTTCCAAAAGAATGAAGGCTGGTTCATCGTTAGGATCTTGTGGTACAAGTTTACCTTGAACGGCTTCTTGGAGAATGGATTTTTTAAGTCGCTCTGGGAAAATATTGTTCAAGTATTTTAATTTTGAATCGACTGTGCCATATTCAATTAAAAGAGCCATAACTGCATTAAGTTTTTCGACAATGCGAAGTTGCTCATGCGATGGAGGAATCGGTACAAGCATATTTCCCAGTGTTTTTCCGTTGCAGTTGGGCTGTGCGGTGGCAATAGTGCCTTCTCGTAATTGCGACCAATATAACTCACTTTCCATAAAGTATTTCAAGTATTGCGGACACAACTGATTACTATATCTGGTTCTGATTAAGTAACCCGCATAAATAGCCTCTTCTGGAACTTCTTTTACAAGATAAGATTTCCCAACCGTTCCACCTGTTCTTGCAAACAGAATATCATTGGGTTTCAGAAGGTACGCATCAATTTCTCCTTCTTTTATGTCGCAGTAAGGAACGGTTTCCCACATTACAGAATTATCCTGAATATCACTAATGCGAATCATCTTTATTCGTCCGTTTTCTTGTGCTGGTGCATTGTAGCCATACTGAATTGATTCCGACAATGTTCCCCAGCGAACCCACTCCCAACTCTCCGGAATATCAAACGGCACCTCATCCGCAATGCACACCGGCTCATTCTTCCCCACCTTCTCATAAGGCAAATTATCGGCTCCTCGGAAGATTATAGAAGGATTCTTTTCTTTCTTGATTTTTCCTTCTTTTATCAATTGTTCTTTCTCGGCTCTAATACGTTCCAAGAGAACAGATGCTGGCTCATCATTTGGATCCTGCGGAACCAGTTTTCCCTGCACGGCCATTTGTAATATTGAATTTTTTAATTGCTGTCCAGTCATTAGTTCTCCTCCAGATTTATTCCCAAAATATCCGTTATCTGCGCCAGAATTCTATCAATATCAGCATTTAAACTTGCTCTTTTTTCCTGATATTGCTGAATCAATTCCTTTGGTGGTAAAATTTCTTCTTCCTCATGAGGATATCCACAAAGGTCTATGTTATAGTTCTTCTCTTTGATTTCATCAATGCTGTATTTCTTTGCCTTATCAAATCCCTCTTCCTGTATTTCCTGGCGATTTTCCCACCACTCAACTGCTGGTGCAAAATGCTCTAGTTTCATAGGTTTTGTCTTACTGAAATGCTTGTATCCTTCTGGCATATCCAGACGGTAAAACCATGTTTCTTTTGTAATACCATTTCTATCAAAGAACAAAATATTGGTTGTGATTGATGTATACGGAGAAAAAACACTTCCAGGCATACGAACAATTGTGTGTACATTAAACTCAGAAAACAGTTTTGTTTTAATGGCTACTTTTGCATTGTCTGTTCCAAATAAAAATCCATCTGGTAAAATTACCGCTGCTCTACCATTTTCTTTCAAACGATACATGATAACTGACATAAAAAGATCGGCCGTCTCACTGCTCGCAAGATCGGATGGAAAATGATTTTTGACTTCTGTTTTCTCTGAGCCTCCATAGGGTGGATTCATAAGGATAACATCCACCTGATCATCTTCTGTGTAATCAAGAACATCTCTCAACAATGTGTTATCATGAAAAACCTGCGGAACATCTAAATCGTGTAATAACATATTTGTGATACAAAGCATATACGGAAATTGCTTCTTTTCAATTCCATATATAGAGTTTGCATACATTTCTTCGTCCTCGGTTGTCTTAACCTTTTTCTTTAACTCTTTTAACCAGCTTGTGATAAATCCACCTGTACCACAAGCAAAATCTGCCATTTTTTCGCCTATCTGTGGTTTTATCATCTGTGCCATAAAATCAGTCACTGCACGAGGTGTGTAAAATTCTCCTGAAGATCCTGCACTCTGCAATTCCTTCAGGATTGTTTCATAAATTTCTCCAAAAGCATGACTTTCTTCATAATCTGTCAAATCCAACTCATCAATTACACTAATAACCTGACGGAGAAGAACACCATCTTTCATATAGTTATTCGCATCAGCAAATGTTGTCTGGACAATAGCCTTTTTTATTGGAGTATCTGCATTGACCGGAAGATTTTTCAACGTTGGAAACAATGTATTATTTATAAAATCCAAGAGAATGTCTCCTGTCATTCCTTTTCCATCTTCATCATATCCCCAGTTCCTCCAGCGACATTTTTCTGGAATAATGGACTGATAGTCTTCTTCATCCCATTCCCAATCCTGTTCTTTTGCATCATATACTTTCAAAAAGAGCATCCATGCTATCTGCTCAATACGCTGTGCATCGCCATTGATACCCGCGTCATTACGCATGATATCTCTTACTCTTTTTACAAAATTTGACATATTTCCCATTCTTATGCTGCTCCTCCATCATAAATTGCATTTCCCAGTTCTTTTACTGCTTTCAAATATCCATCCTTACCGCCAAAATAAGAAGCTATCTTCTGTGGCTTTCCCATTCTCATAAAAGGATCCAGTTTCAATATTTCTGTCTTTTCTATTTCATATATTCCCGTATTCATATATTTGTCCAATAATGCCTCCAACACTTCTCTGGCAGCACCACTATATTTATTCAGGAAATCTCTTTTCTTAACATTTTCAGCACGTTCTTTGCGTGTCAATGGTTTCTTATCAAATGCAACATGACATATAAAATCAAAATCATCGACATCTGACATTCCCTGATCTTCCTTCAATGTTTCAAGATCAATCCCCTGTTCACGCAAAAGTCCCCTGATTTTTTCTTTCTTTTCTTCTGCTGACCATTTTCGGATAAAATTCTCCAAAGAAGCATATACTCCCAGAATATTCTCCTTCGTGTAATCAATAATACTTTCCTGACGAAGTAATTTTCCATTTGTGTCATAAACAGAAACAGTCTTATAGACAATTTTTACCTGACATCCATCCCGATTCACAATTGGCTTCGGCTGCTTTGGATCTACATGATCGGGTCCTGGTCCTACAGGGGGTTTTGTATTTTTCCCTGACCCGGACTTAGGATTAAAATCTTCGTCCATCTCGATTGGACCATCCCAATCTGGATCGGCAAATAATCTACTGACATTTCGAAAATCCATAACAACAAAATGTGTTTTTCCTTCTTTTTCCCGTAAACGTGTTCCTCGACCAATAATTTGCTTAAACTCTGTCATGGAACCGATCATTTCATCCAGCACAATCAACTTTGTCATTTTACAGTCTGATCCTGTGGATAATAATTTTGAAGTTGTGGCAATTACCGGATATTTTTCTCTGACAGATATAAAATAGTCTAACTTGCTTTTTCCATATGTATCACTACCGGTAATCCGAACTACATAATCAGGATTTTTTTGTACCATATCTGAATTCTGATTTACTAATGCTACCCTCATTCTTTCTGCTGCATCTTCTGTTGCACAAAATACGATTGTTTTAGCCATACGATTTGTGCTTTTTAGATAGTTTGTAATTTCTGCTGCAACCTGTTGGATACGGTCTTCTATAATAATATTGTAATCATAATCACTATTGGTATAAATTCGATCTTCAATTTCATTTCCGTAAATATCACATTGTCCTTTGCGAGGTCTCCACCCTTCTCCAATATCTGTCATAACATTGATTACCTTAAATGGAGCAAGGTATCCATCCTCTATGCCTTCTTTTAAGCTGTATGTGTAAATTGGTTCACCAAAATAATCAATGTTAGATATGTATTTTGTTTCTTTTGGTGTAGCAGTCATACCGATCTGTGTTGCTGATGCAAAATATTCCAGAATTTTCCTCCAGTTACTTTCTTTTTTGGCTGAACCTCTATGACACTCGTCTACGATGATTAGATCAAAAAAATCAGGTCTAAATAACTGTTTCAGTTTAAGAATTGTATTATTAATATCTTCTTCCTGGTCATCATTTCCACCTGCCAACTGTTGATACAATGAAAAATAAACCTGATATGACGTAATCGTACTCGGATCATCCTTTGAAAAATTAACTTTATGTATTACTTTTTCTAATGGTGCAAAGTCCTGTTGAATAGACTGATCCACGAGATTATTACGGTCAGCAAGATAAAGTATTTTTCTTTTCATACCACTTTTTAATAACCTGTACACTATCTGAAACGCTGTATATGTTTTTCCAGTTCCGGTTGCCATAACTAAAAGCAGGCGATCCTTACCCCTGGAAATTGCATCTACTGTTCGATTAATTGCAATACGTTGATAATAACGAGGCTGATATGTCTTCTGGCTGCTATAATATGGTTGTTGAATCATTTTTTCCTGATTTTCTGACAGACCTTCTCCATTATTTGCTCCATTTTTGTATCTGCAATATAGCTCTTCTTCTGTTGGAAATTCATCAAGATCTAATTCACGCTCTTTCCCAGTCAGAAAATCATGTTCAAAAAATCCGTCTCCATTTGAACTATAAGCAAACGGAATATCCAACATACTGGCATAGGCCATTGCCTGTTGTATACCATGTGAAATACTATGTTTATTGTCTTTTGCTTCTACAATCGCTATCGGATTGTTAGAATTCAAATATAAAACATAATCTGCACGTTTCGGCTTTTCTCTGGTAACAAAATTCCCCTTCAGATTGATTTTTCCATCTGTTATATTGGTTTCCATCGTTATTTTCTTGATATCCCATTTTGCCGTAATCGCTGGTGTAATATATTGAAGCTTTATATCTTCTTCAGACATCTGCTTTTTAGATATTATCGTCATGAATACAGCCTCCCTCTTCTGTAGATAGTTTCTGATAACAAATATTATCGGAAGTTGATAAGTATATTCTGCTACTATTCCCACTTTTAATTACTGTAGCTTTTATTTGTTTTTTGTGTTCTTTACATATTTTCCACTGCGGATTCTTGCATCCTTTGGCTTCTCAGCATCTGCCGGAATTGCCCAATAACTGCCGACACGCATTACTCCAGGAATTCTATTTTCAGAGCAAAATACCTGCACTCGTCGTTTCGACAGTCCCCATTTTTCAGCTGTTTGACTGATTGAAAGATATTCCATGCTTTCATCTCCATATTATAGTGAGTTCACGATCAATCATATTTCTATTTTTAAATTATAATCCCAAGTGCGAACAAAGTCAATTTACATCCAATGCCTTACACATTGAGATTTGTTACTTTTCTTTCACAGTAACTGCTTACGCAAAAAGGCCGGAAGTCACCATGTTATCTGCGACCTCCGACTTGTTCTGCTTATGCTATACCGTCCTATATCCTGATCATATTCTCTCCGGCTTATCTTTTCCCTGCTTTTCCTGGATAATTCTCTTATTGATTTCCAAGCGTTCATGGATTGACGGTTGCTACTACTTCTTCATGGCTCATCCAGACACAAGTAATTGTCATTATGGACAACATTTTTCAGGTTCAGTTCACCTTTCTGGTGAACGGTATCATGTTATCAGAGAAATTCCATTCAATGCGAATGTGCTTATCCGGATAAATAACCACACGCTTCACAAGCGCTTTCATTACTTCCGGAGTCAATTCTGATATGCCATTGTATTGGATGATTTCTTTTGCGGTTTCCCGCTTCTGCTTTGCCTGTTCATTACAAGCGGACAGTTCCTCAAATTTTTGCTGTAAAACGGCGAGCTTTGCTGCAATATTTTCTTCGTCTGCCAGCAGAATCTTTTTCTTTTCTACATAATCCTGTCTGGACATTCAATTATCCATAACCGCTTCAAGCAGCTCCTGTTTGGTATATTGCAGCTTGTTATGCCTACGCTGCAAGCTCATGATTTTATCTGAGACAACTTCACTCTCAGCCTTTACCGCATTATGGATTTTTTTCTGTTCTTGAAGTGATACATCCGTCAGCGAACATTGCTGCTGAATTGCCCGCAGGATAATTCCTTTGATTTTTTCCTCATCAGCACGGACATTCTTGCATTCCAGTTCATCATTGTATCGAGCTTTGCTACAAAGCCAGTTCCTGTTCTTTGCTTTGCCTTTGCCAAGAGTACTTCCACAGCATCCACAAATCAATCGAGAAGTAAGCGGATTTCTCTGCGGTACGCCCTTTGTTTTGCCAACAGACTTGATGGTACGCAGGGCAAGGAAATAAAGCTCTCTGGATATAATTGCTTCATGCGTATCAGGAATAATCTCCCGCAATTCACGGGGAATCTGCTTCGTGCGGTCGCTTCCGATTTTTACAACATAGGATTTGAACGCTTCTGTATCACCGGTATAAATCCGATTCTCCAAGATATTCTTAACCGAGTTCCAAGTCCAACCGGTGTAGACCGGATATTTACTGCTTCGGTATTGCGCCAGATGTTGTGACGAGGTAGGCACATGATCTTTGTTCAGGGAACGAGCGATTGCTGTGATGGTGCTTCCTTCCGATGCAAGTTTGAAGATACGCTTTACGGTAATAGCCGCCGTATCGTCAACAACAATCGTATTCTTTGTTTCTCCCTTTTTATATCCAAAGAGGGTTGTGCCATAAACAAACTCTCCGCTCCGCTTTTTCAAATCCACCGCACTCTTGATTTTTCGGAAAATGTCTTTGCTGTACATCTCATTAATCAGATTGCGGATAGCCAGGTCATGCCCGGCTGGGTTTTCACCATAATCATCACTGTCGTAGTGGTCATTGATTGAAATAAATCGAACTCCGTATGCCGGGAAGATAAATTCCAGATAATGACCTGCTTCCAGATAATTTCTGGCGAACCGGGAAAGGTCACGAACAATAAAGCCTTCCACCGAATTGATGAAAGATCAGATTGAGATTGATCCGGCTGAATACATTATTGCAGATGAGAGTACCCGCACCAACATCCCCGGTGTGTTCGCCGTTGGGGATGTCCGCACAAAGGCATTACGGCAGGTCGTAACTGCTGTGGCCGATGGGGCAACTGCTGTTCACTATGCAGAGGAATATTTAGCAGGAGGAATGTGAGATGAAAGAAAAAATTAAAAAATGGCTGAAGCCAGTTCTTTTTACCGCAGGCGGCGCATTAGTTGGCCTTGCATATTACTACTTTGTGGGATGCTCCACTGGAGCTTGTCCGCTGACTTCTAACCCGTTCATCACGATGGCCTATATGGGATTTATCGGCTGGCTGTTGTCCGGTATTTTCGGAAAGGGGTGCAGCGGTTCATGGAATACGCAGTAGCTTACTTGGAGGGCATTATCACCTTCATATCACCCTGCCTGCTTCCCATGCTACCCATCTATATCTCCTATTTTGCAGGTAGTGGAGAACGCAGCACAAAAAAGACCTTGTTGGGAGTGTTGGGATTTGTTAGCGGGTTTACTGTAATCTTTGTGGCAATGGGCACTTTGGCAGGCACCATTGGCAGCTTCCTGCGAGAATACAAAGGTGCAGTGAATTTAATTTCCGGATTGATAGTAATTCTTTTTGGCCTCAATTTTCTGGGCATTTTCAAAATGAATTTGTTCAGAGGCGGCAGTAAAACATTAAACAGTCGTGAGATGGGGTTCTTCCCAGCTATACTCTTTGGCATAATATTTTCCTTGGGCTGGACACCTTGTGTGGGCGCATTCCTCGGTTCTGCCTTGATGCTGGCCTCTCAGCAGGGTCATGTAATCGAAGGTATGCTGATGCTACTTTGCTATTCGTTGGGACTTGGCATTCCTTTTCTTCTCAGTGCTATTCTGATTGACTATTTGAAGTCAGCCTTCAACTGGATTAATAAACACTATCGGATCATCAATACTGTCAGCGGCTGTTTCCTGATATTGGTGGGTATCCTGATGGCAACAGGAACGCTGGGACAGCTACTCAGCCTGCTTAGTTGAGGAGGATTTATGAATAAAAAGAAGATAATAATGATACTCTTTCTTGTGATTGTTCTCATTTTAGGTGGTGAAGGAATTCTATATAAACAGCTTGGACAGAAACTGGCTCCCAATCTGCTTGCTACACAAACACCGCAGGAAACCGAATCCACAGAAGCCTCCACTCCAACAACACAAGAGAATGAATCAGAAAAGATATTAGCACCGGATTTTACAGTTTACGATCTGGATGGAAATGAAGTTCATCTTTCGGATTTTATCGGGAAATCCGTTGTCCTAAACTTCTGGGCAAGTTGGTGTAGTCCATGTAAAATGGAAATGCCTGATTTTAACGAAAAGTATCTGGAAATTGGTGAAGAAGTACAGTTTCTCATGCGATGATATTATTCTTCTGCTGTCTGCTGGTAATATGCTGATACTGCCGTTTGGAAAGCAGAAATTCCTCATCTGCTGTCTTTGGATCACACTCATAGGAACTGATAAATTCGCCATCATTGGTTTTTGCGGCATTTTGTGAGTAGTCGGTTCTGTCTGCCAAACATTGAGCGACCGTCTTTCCCTTATTCACATGAATTGCAATCAATCTTGTCGCTGGCATTCCTATCACTTCCTTCCCAAAAAGAAAAAGCCACCCGAAGGTGACTTTTCTCTGATATTATCTTATGACCTGATAAATGCTCCAAAACTTTCTACTATATTCTCGGCTTTCATAACAGCCCAGACGAGCAGGAAAACCGCTGCTATTGTCGCAATTCCAAGAACCACAAAAATAAGCAGGGACTGCCACAAGGCCTTTACAATGCAGTAAATCGCAGAACCGCCAATGACCAAAAGCAGTATGCCAATCACATAGGACACAACATTTGTAAGCAGATTTTTAAGAACGCAAATCAATTTTACAACGAATAGCACCGGCAGTGCCAATATCTTCAATACCAGCTTCATAGGCTCAACTCCTTTCTTCTTAATTACATTGTACAAGAGTATCTGTAATCACACAACGATGTCAACCCTTGTGTAAAAAGAAAGGACACAAAGGATTTTATCTCCTCTGCGCCCTAATGTTTTTCGGATTCAGTTCAACAAACTGAAACTTGATTGTTAAAAACTTGCAAAATATTTTTCTAATGAATCTACAAACTCACCAATATGAATTCCATCAATAAATGAGTAATGAGTCTGTACAGATATAGGCACCATTATCCTTACATCTTTTTCCTAATACTTTCCCCAGTCAAATAAAGGTGTGGTATTATTTTTTAGCTGAATTTGTAATCTTCTTAACATTGACACAGTATTCTCTAAGGTTATCCATCATAGGAATATTCACCCTTTTGTCTGAATTCTCTGAGGGAACACCTTCCCTGTTTTATTTTATTATCGTTTTGGATTTTCTCTCATAAAGATAAATTCTGCTACAGAGCGGTCATATGTTTTAATGTGTCCAAACAGCCAATCAATCACATTTTTCTGTACAAGTTCACTGAACCGATCAGTTGGTCCTTCATAATCCTGAAGGTATTCATGCAGTTCCTGAATTGTCTTTTTAAACTCTTCATGTTTTTCATGATGGTTTTCACGCTCTGGATAACCGGATTTTTCCTGAAGCTTTTCCTCTTCTTTGAAATGAAAGTCAGTATATTCATCCAGATAATCCAGCATTTTGACTGCTTTTACTTTGCTGTCGCCATTTTGACAGGCAGTTACAAAGTTCTGAATACGGTCGATCAATTCTTTATGCTGGGTATCAATTGTTTCATTTCCTGTTACTAAATTGTCATCAAAGGTAATATTTAAATCGTAAGTCATAATCTGGTCTCCATTTCTTTTTATATGTTCTCTTGGGATTTTTTTGTGTCTGTCAGTTTCACACCTGCATTTTCTGCTTAGTCTTCTAAAGGAACAAAAACATCTTTTCCTAATCCACAAATCGGGCATACCCAGTCATCTGGAATATCCTCAAATGCAGTTCCTGGAGCGATACCTCCGTCTGGATCGCCTACTGCCGGATCATAAATATAGCCACATGGTTCACATTCATATTTTTTCATAGCTATTTTCTCCTTTTCAATGTTGATTCATTTTGTTAATAGATTCCTACTGAATTTTTCAGTATTTTGTTGCTTTTTTATGTATGTCTGTATTATACATGATACTTTCTATTTTGTCAATAACAGTAATTGTTATTATTTTTATTTTATGTATTTTAAATTCAGTAATATATGACTAAAATGTTACGAAAAAGACTAGTTCTACACTATTTCTGAAAATCTGGCAGTGCATTGCTCTTTCTCATGTAGCATCATTCATTATCCTATATGAATTTGCCATATATATTCCTCCAAATTCCGCTTTGTCGAATTCTTAAGTTCTCCATTTGTAATAATTATAGCACATGAATATGAATAATTCTATCAGCTAAACAAGGTTATACGTCCCTATGTAAAGCCGCAACCGCAGTTGTGACTTCCCGACAAGTTGTCGGATTACTGAATTGAGGACAGGCGAACAAGAACTTCTCTCATATCCGTCCAGATTTCCTCCAGTCGTTTTTGCAAATCCTCAATGTCAGCATGATAGATGCTGCCTGTTTCGTTCGCTCGTTTGGCGTACTGGTTCAGGTTGTTGGAGCAGATTCGCAGGAGCGAAACCAGGGCTTTCACATCCTGCAAATCCAGTCTGATGCAGTACCCGTCCAGAGCCATTTTTCGCAGATAGGCTCCCATGCTGAGGATGCCAAGCTCGTCCATCTTCTCATGGATTCGCTCTACCTCCTCCTTGGATGCAAGGAAACGAACATCCTGATCTCGCTTTGCCATTACAACACCTCCTCACGGGTTTCAGAGTATTTTGCAGGCGGAATATGTTCCGCCTTGGATTTCAGATCAGCCAACACAGAAGGACGCTCCGGCTCGCTCCTTTCGTCACGATTTTCCGTAGAGTCCTCCATATTCAGGGCTGCATCCAGTTCTGCCAGTCGCTGACTTTTGGCTGTCAGTTCTGCTTCCTGTTGATTGTAGAGGTTATTTAGCTGTTCATTGGCTCGTTCTAAGCGCTCAGGAATGCCTGAAAGGGCATTGTCCAGTTGAGTGATATTTCCTCGTGCATCTATGCCAAGGGCTACTCTGTGGCTCACAGTGCCCTTCAGGGTCACATCTAACTTGTTCCGGAAGCTGTGCTTCCAGCACCCCGTCAGCGGCAACACCGAAGGTACGCTCCATCGCTTCCATGACGTAGGAGTGGTTTTCAGGCGTCACCTCCCACGGTTTCAGTTCCGGGGAAGAACGGCGAACGCCGGTATCCGCCACATCAAACACATAGCGCAGATACGGTTTATACAAATTATAAATGTACTCAATATCGTTATTATTGTGCCATTTCTAATTACCGAAGCCGTCCCCTTTTCATCATTTGCACCGTAAAATTGTGAAACAACAATCCCTGAACCAATCGCAATTCCAAGACAGAGGGAAGTAAATTTCATAGATACAGAACTGGTGCGCCTACGGATGAAAATGCATCTGCACCTATCAAATGTCCCACAATAATTCTGTCCACAATGATAAACGATTGTTGAAATATTGTCCCAAACATAAGCGGAATAGCAAAACATAAAAGCAACTTTATGGGGTTGCCTTTTGTCATATTAGTTTGTGCACTCATTTTTATGTCTACTTTCTTTTCATATGATACTATTATAGGGGTTTTAGGCAGAAGAAAGAAGAAAGGAAAACAATTATAACCATTTTATCCAAAAAAAGGGCTTTACCCTTTTTTCGGATAAAGCCCTATAAATTTACTTTAATTATCTTGCGTGGTAGT
>NZ_JBWJVP010000305.1:0-17827 GCF_056339915.1 Blautia sp. ZXY-1-B12
AGAAAAGAGAATGGCGACAGCTGTTCTCTTTTTTCATGTATATCTTAATTTAAAATCCCAAAATTAACATTCTTGGCACTGCCCATTGGGCAGTTGCCAAATGTGGGTTGCATTTTTGGTTGCACTTTTTTAGAAAACTGCAGCCAGAAAAAGCTAGTGTTTTGGTGTGCTACCCGTCAAGTAGACAAATTAAATAACGAAAATTTTTTCTTCCCCGGTACAGTTTATGTACCGGGTTATTTATGCAACGTTTTTTAGTTTTTGTTCATGGAATTCCAGTGGTGTAAGCACCCCAAGATTTCGTTGAACTCTTTTGTTTGTGTAGAGAACAAAAAAGACGGGCATTGAAGAAGCCATTGAAACTGAAAAGTTGAAACAGGCACTTGTTGAAGATGAAAACAGTATAAAGAAATATTTTGAAATGTATGCGAAAGCAGATTTTGACGATGAAGATACACGAAATCAGGTGCTTGAATATTTTGTAGATAAGATATATGTGTATAATGACCGTCTGGTGATTACATGGTATTATTCAGATGATAAAACATCTATTGACCTAGATGCATTAACAGAAATTACAGAAACATCTGAATCTAACACGGTAGATGGTAGTGTAAAATAGTTTGTGTTTTTGGTAAAAAATAACTCCTTTTTGGTAAGAATTCAGATATGACAATTCTTATCGAAAAGGAGTATTTTTTATGGCAGTTGCAAAGGAACAAATTCGACAGATCATCTCAGAAAACAACATTAATAGCGTTGCAGATATATACACGCTTCTGAAAGACAGTTTCAAGGATATCCTGCAGGAGCTGATGGAGGCAGAACTGGATGCAACTCTTGGATACGAGAAAAACCATAAGGGAGATCTACAGACAGATAATAAAAGAAATGGTCATTCTACAAAAAACTTAAAGAGTCAATACGGTGAATTTCAAATCGACGTACCAAGAGACCGTAACGGTGAGTTTGAACCAAAACTCATCCCTAAATACCAGAGAGATATTTCCGGGATTGAAGAAAAAGTGATATCTTTATATGCCCGTGGTATGAGTACACGTGACATCCACGACCAGCTTCAGGATCTTTATGGGATTGAGCTGTCAGCTGAAATGGTCAGCAAGATCACAGACAAGATACTTCCTCAGGTTAAAGAATGGCAGTCCCGTCCTCTGAACCCGGTTTATCCGTTTGTCTTTATGGACTGTATTCATTATAAAGTACGTGAGGATGGCAGGATCCTGAGTCGTGCTGCGTATGTAGTGCTTGGTGTTACAGTGGAGGGATACAAAGATATCCTCAGCATCACAGTAGGTGCAAATGAAACCAGCAAGTTCTGGCTTGGAATGCTCAATGATCTTAAGAACCGCGGAGTAAAAGATGTTCTTTTCTTCTGCGTGGATGGTCTTCCGGGTTTTAAAGAAGCTATTCAGGCAGTCTATCCGCAGGCAGAGATCCAGAGATGTGTGATCCATATGCTCCGCAATTCTTTCAAATATGTAAATTATAATGATCTGAAAAAGTTTTCCTCGGATTTCAAAGAAGTGTACAATGCTCCGAACGAAACAGCCGCTTTAACAGAGCTGGAGAACATGAAAGAAAAATGGGGGAAGAAATATCCGTATGCGATCAGTAACTGGGAAAATAATTGGGAAGATGTAAGTTCCTTTTTCCAGTTTTCTAATGATATCAGACGCATTATGTACACGACAAATATCATAGAAGGATTAAACCGTCAGTATCGGAAAGTCACGAAAACAAAAAGCGTATTCCCAAGCGATCCTGCATTGGAAAAGATGCTGTATCTTGCCAGTGAGAACGTAGTCAAAAAGTGGACGCAGAGATACCGGAACTGGGATCAGGTATTGAATCAGCTGATCGTCCTTTACGGAGAACGGCTTACTGCTTATCTGTAAGAGAAAAGAAAAGCAGGAATGGGGAAGCTCTTTTAAGCCCCGCATTCCTGCTCTCTGTCTATTCCTTCGGCATTTATATTATTGCCAGAAATTTCCGATCCTATTCCAGAGGTCGGGTGTGGGCAGAGCCCACAAAAGGCAATAATCATGATGCCTTACTTATCATGCAAAAAAATCGAAAATGATGTATATAATTTTCCTACATGGCAATACTGTAAGTACAAAGATATATTCGACAGCCGCATAATCATTAATTCGACAGCAAAATTTTACATATCTATTTCTTATCAGAAAGATTTACTTTCCATAGACACAAGAATTTTTACACCCTCGATTTATTACACAGGCAAGTGCTATTCGGAGAACTCTTTCACGTTAAATTCAACTAAGCACGGAAAGAACCAATTAAGCGCTTACGTAATAAATACCTCATAACTCTCCTTTCCGCTTCTGGCCATCGTGTCCAAAAGCAATAAAAAAGGGCAGCTATAAATCTCTCAACTTATAACTGCCCTGACGCTGTACTATAATTAAATTAATACCTATCTTATATTACTTGCTGAATCCTGCCGCATTGCATCAATAATAATAACTTCAGGAACACGCTTCTTTTCATTAATATTTTTCTCATGCAATTCTTTCAACTTTTTTACTTTAATCGGATTTCCAATATCCACTAAAACATAAAGCATGTTTTCAGCGTGTTCTGCTTGCGCATACCTCTCAACCTGATTCTCATATCCAGACATATACTCTGGATTAGAACTTAATTTTATCTCAACTATTGTTTTATCCTTACCTCTACTTACCTTAAAATCTTCTGGACCCGGACCTGCATTGCCTTCACAAGTAAAATCCAAATTATTTACGTCTATATATTGTTTTGCTCCCAAATGAATAAATCTCTGAACGCTCTTTTCTCGATTTCTCTTCTCCGCTTTTTGTACTTCATCCCAACCTCTATTATTTTCAACCCAATCTTTAAATATGGCGATTATTTCTTTTGCGCCAGTAAGGCTATCAATCTGCTCCTTTTTCTGTTCGGTAACAAACGAAACTCCTAAAGATGTTATCTTTTGGAGTAGTTTTGCAACAAAATAATCTATATCATTGCAAACACTATATCGTTCCAACGATTCTGCTCGATAACTTTCAATTACTCTTTCACATGCTTCTGGATTTTTAAAAATATGTTCTTTTATGTATGCTTTTTGTGATGTAGATGCCCACTTTGACCAAGTATTGCTTACTTCCAAATTCATTTCCTGTCTAATTATTTCATTCTTGTATGCCACTTCTCCTACATCTTCCCAAGACTTTGCTACTGGATATTCCCCCAATATTTCCATCGGAACCAAATATACCCGACAATTTCTAATAGGATTTATAAGATATCCTTCCTCATCAAAGTCATAATTCGGATATTGATTTATATCAATTTGAAAATCACACATTATTCTCTTGGTATAATCTTGAATATCTGGCAAAATTATTCCTGCAATCAAATCGCTTAACCTGTCAGGACCAATTCCATCCTCAAATAATGATAATAAATGAAAAATCTCAGGTGCTTTGCACCCTTTCTTTACTATTGTATAAGCATCTGCAATACATTGTTTACATAATTTTTCTCCCATTCCAGACCCTGTCTTAGAATCTGCACCCCCGAGATTAATACCATTCACTTCTCCAGCCTTCTCCAAAAACATATTGTAAGCTCTTCGATAGCATTTATCTTTCATATCTTTTGAATCAGCCATTTCAAGTAGTGTAGCAATGTTCGAAAAAAAAGTATTAATTCTATTATAAGATTCTTTAAGCTCTGGTGTTTCCGAACGCTTAAGTCTCAAAATATTAATGTAAAATGCACTATCTTTTTCTAAATCGGCATCAAAAACATCTACATTCTCAAACAAATTACTATCAATATTTAAATAATCTGTGATAAACATTGCCATATTTATTTTCTCCTCAAATCTCCTACAAATTTTTGTATATAAATACATTTAATATTTTACCACAATCAATGTCATCTCGATAGATAAAACAGAATTTTGAGCCGTTATAGCATTTCTTCTTCACAGTTAAGTTAAGTTTTATTACTCTATTTTCATCAGATATCTACCCTTAACTCAAAATATCCACAGTTCCATCTTCTGATACGACTATAGCCAAACATTCATATCCTAATTTTTTTTGCGTATCCACATAAGCAAGTCCAGAATTATACCTAGCCCCTCTTCCTCTTTGAGACTTTTCTGATGCATTACCATCTAATATTACCCCCAACGCATAACATACACCTTCAAAGTCAATCATTAACGCACCATCAATAGTAGTCAATTGTACAAGATTACTCATTTCGTTTTTTATTTTTATAGGATTTACTTCTAAGGCTCGTCCACAATTTCCAAGCCGTTGTGACTCTTCTTTTGCATTTGAATGAAATACTAACATTGTTCCATGCTTCTGTTTACCAGCCTCATTTATAATGTCCGAAATCAAATTAATCTTCACTTTTGAAAGAAAGTCTAACTTCGCAATCTGTTCGCTTAATTCATTACTTTCATGATAATTTGTAAAATAGCGAAAACATACACCATTATATAAAATTCTCTCATTTTTTAAATATAATTCAAATCCTTTATCCCCACAAAATGATACCGCTGCATCATATTGTATTCTATTTGTTTGAGCCAATCCATAAACAATCCAATTTTTTTCTATTGTTGCACCAAAATCATCAGGAAAATCCCTGAAATATCCTGCAATGACTAATCCTATTTTCTCATTAGACATTTCCAAATACTTTCTAACTTCTCTAGCATTTTGCCAATTTACAGGACATGTTTGCTTAAATATTATGCGACATGCATTTTCAAGTCCTGAAATATTTGTATCCTTAGGATCTACCATAATTTCTATTTCATCCTTTATGTTGAATAAATCTACATTATGATGATTAATATTTACTACCTTATAAAGGAGCATTTTTCCATAGTTTTTCTTTCCCTCATAACTTGAATTTGCAATAGTAAGAAAAGTCCGTGCGTTAGGAAATTTCAATTTTTTCATTATACAGTTAAAAATATTCTCATCCGAAGAAACTTTTGGCTTTAGTTTATTTAGCTTGTCATTAAATGCACAAATATTAGATAACAAAGATACCTCTGCCATAATAACTCCTTCAAGAACAGGAAATTCTTGAAGAAATTTCCCTATTGTAAATGAATGCTTTATCAAGTTTGAAATAGCTATTTTTTCTTCAAAATATAACATTAATATATTTATATACCCTTTTCTTTCAGAATTCATTAAATATATGGGTATCAGCACTCCTTTTACGTCCTGATTTAATAAATTAATTATCTTTTGCTTCATATCCGTATCAAAATCAAAGCTAAAAAAATCATAAACTTTATCTATCGGTGCTAAAATCTTAATTTTCTTTAAAATGCAAATTATGCTTAAACGGAATGCCAGTTCCGCTACTGCGGAACTGCTATTCCATTTTTAACGGTACGAAGTACCGCTAGATGATATCATTCTGTTTCACGCATATTTATACCGTTCATCTCCAGACGATATGTATGATGTTTATCTGTGATTCGTGTAAGGCACGCATCAGCGTAGGTATTATCAGCAAACATATCAAACCATGTACTGACTGGAAACTGTGAGATGACTACAGTTGATTTTCTTCCATCCCTGGTGTCAAGGACTTCAAAAAGATCCCGGCATTTATCAAGATCGAGATCCATAAGGCCAAAATCATCGATCACAAGAAGATCCAGCTTGGTCAGCTTATTCAGGTAATCCAGATTTGTGGATTTGATACGTGCCTGTTCCATTTCGCTCATAAGAGTGTTCGCTTTTATATACTTTACACTCTTAGACTGCTTCATTGCAGTTACACAAAAAGCATTGATTAGATAAGTTTTTCCACTGGCGGAAGATCCTGTTACAATGAGATTCTTTCCTTCCTCTATCCAGTGGCAGGTACTCAGTCGCTCTATTGTCTGGGTATCAAGCTGACGTTCTGGACGGTAAATAGTTTCGTCAAGATCTGCCGCCGGGTATCGCAGATGCGCTTCTTTCATCAGACGATTAAAACGTTTATCTGCCCGCGCCTGCCACTCTGCATCAACCATTGCTGTCATGCGTTCCAAAAAAGTGTTTAGATCTGCATTGGGATCTTTCAACTGTTCTTCCAGGATATGTGCCATTTCTGGAACACGGAAACTTTTCAGACGCATGATCAGAGCCTGTTCCTGAGGTGTTAATGTAATGTCATGGGATGAACTCATTTGTATGCCTCCTTTCCACGGATGTTTGTATGGGAAGGAAGTTTTCCGGTTCCGTTTATAGCGCTGCTGGAATGATTATTTTGAACCATGCTAAGTACTTTCTTGAAATAAGAATACTTGCAGGCATTGGCTTCTACGCATTTCTCAGCAGCCTCCTGAACCAGCCTGTGAGGAACATCTTTACAGGAATGGAGCACACCGGCACAGCTGTTGTATGCCTGTTCCTCATGCTTGGAACTGCGGAGTATCCTGTCAATAAGAGTTACCATAGATTCTCCATAAACAGATGCCCACCGTCTGTAATAAGCTCCGTCATGTGCATTCACTTCTTTGTAATACAGGTGTTCTGGAGGCATATGATTGTCATCTGTAATGTAAAGAGGAAAATCACGGTAAGATCTTGGATGGCGGCAGATCAGCCGGTTATACTCATCACAGATCCGTATCTCCGTCATTGTAGCCTTAAGAATTGCAGACTTCCCTTTGTAGGTATACAATACAGAATAGTAGTGGGCATCATACTCAAGGTGGTAATTATCTGGAACTTTAAGAAAGTATTTATAATCACAAAGTGTATAACTTTCGCCTGGAAGCTGGTTCATACGCGGTTTGTCGTACTTTTCGAATCCATTCATGCGGGATTTCCGAATGTCAGATTTTTTCTGGAAAGGACGCTGGTTGATGTCCGCTACGATCTTTTTGACCGCAGCATTCAGAGCTTCCAGAGAGGTATAAGTATCTTTCTTTAATTCTTCTACCAGATGCGTCTCCAAGAAACGCACATGATTTTCAACTGTTGGTTTGCCTTTCGGTTTCCTTGGCGGTGGAGGCAGAATAATCGTATCATAGAAAGTTTCCAGATCTGAAAAAGCTGCCTGCAGCACAAGTTCATCTTTGCTATGCCTGGTAACGGCTGTTTTCAGATTGTCTGGGACAAGATATTTAGGAACAGCCCCATAATAAGACAGTGCATGTACTGTGCCAGCAATAAAATGTGGAAGTTTCTCATCCAGAAAGATCTCTGCATAAACAAGACTGCTAAAACCAAGTGTAGTCGTAAAAATATGAACTTTTCGAAGTTCGCCAGTAGTTGTGTCCAGTAGCAGTTCCGGCTGGTCGCCTACCCAGTCGATATACATCTTTTCACCAGGGATCCGCTCTACAGGCATAGATGTTTTTGAAGTACCATATGTATCTACCAGGAAATCACGATACAGCTTATAAAACTGAGCAAGCTGGTAACCGTTGGGATGCTCTTTTTTATAATCAATCCATAGAAAGCTCAAGTCGGCATGTTTTCCCATTTGGATCATCTGCTCATGTATTTTTTCAAAATCAGGTAATGGAATATCCTTATGTCGAAGGTTTTCTTTTGGATAGATGAGATCAACCACCTTTGAAGCTGGCATTTGTCGAAGATCATCCAGTGATAATCCTGAATCATTGTAACGGTTCATGATTAATGCAATCCCGCTTCGTCCAATCCGGTAACGTTTTTGTACGGCGTCATAACTGACTTTACTGAGTCGAAGTTCTATGACTCCAAGAATAGTATTGTAGTCGTGCATAATAGTTCCTCCTTTGCACTGTGATGAATAATAGTTACATCACAATAATAAAGGAAAAACGTACCGCTTTGAGCAGAAAACGCATACCGCTAAATCAGAATGGATGTACCGCTAATTTCAGAATAGGCGTACCGTTCGAGCAGAATTTGCATATGTCAAATACCGATTGAGATTTCACCTGTTTTAAGCAATTTAATAACTGTTATATTTTGTTATTAAATTCTCTGCAAACCCTTGAAAACGCTGAATTTTACTTTGTAATTATGACTGTTCCTTCAGAATCCAGAAGAGGTGTAATACCAGCCCCGTATCCAGATTTCCAACAAAGATAATTAACTCCAGTCTCCTTATCTACAAGAATTTGTCGAATCCCTTCATCTTTAAGCGAACTTCCATCTCTAAATATAACTTCAAATCTTTCTTCTTTCTTTGCCATGTTTATTCCTCCTAGTTAAGCGTTAAATTCCGATTGAGATTTCACCTGTTTTAAGAAATTTAATAACTGTTATATTTTATTATTAAATTCTTCGCAACCCCTTGAAAACACTGGATTTGTCGCAGGTGAGCTTTCCCTTATTATTTCCCTTGTGTTATATCGTCCCATCAGTGTTTATGCACTCTGATAAGGGCAAATACAAGGGCAAGAAAAATCTATAAGACAGTATAACACAAAATAAAAGTGACATGGTGAACTGATTGAAATGCTTCTTAATTTTTGCTACTACTGATTGATTAAATGATAAGGAGATGGGATACGATGAGAACAATATTTGCAGAATACAATCCACAGTGCAACAGCATTGATGTATATACTAATACGGGCTATATACTCCGTATTGATTGTTGGGAAGCAGAAAAAAATTTAAGAACCACACCTGGATCTGATTGTGCTTTGACATCGCTTGCAATCGATGAGCCATTAGAATATGCAAGGTTATATCTTGATGGGAATTTACAGATGTGGGTAGATGCTGAAGATTCATTAGAGTTATGATTATTCCAATCAAAATCTACTAGAATTTATTAAAAATTAGCTTCATAATTTTAAAAGGACAGCCCTATTGCTATGAGGCTGTCCTTAAAAATACAATAGATAAACCTAGATTATTCTTGCTACTATCTGATTGTTAAATTTTCTGTATTCCATATTGCAAATCTCCCTTTTCGCAATATTTTATTAGTATGAATGCCAGAATCGCTGAAAAAACACGTGCCAATACCGTACTCCACCATATCATAATCTGTCCACCAAATAAAGGTGGTAAAACAAGCATAAATATCAGCATCAATACTGGTTCAATGAATGTAAGAATGTATGACAATCCACTTTTTTCAGTAGCATAAAATCCAGCTGTCGCTATTCTGGTAATCGCAACAAATGGTAATGACACTAAAAATATAGGTACAATTTTAGAAATCTCAATACTTACTTCATAAGAAGCTCCGAAAACCCCTCCAATATTTGCTCTGTTTACATACATGATAATTCCACCACAAACAGCAAGAATTATTGCAAAAATGTATGCCATTCTCTGAACTCCTCTCAGGCTTTCTTGATCCTTCTCACCATAAAAACGGCTCATTAAAGGTTGACTTCCATCACCTACGCCCTGCAATATGAGATATATGATACAGATAATATAGGATACACATGCATAAGTTGCAATAGCTTTTTCTCCCCCATAAGAAGCGGAGAATCGGTTTATAAACACCAATGAAATATTAGGAGTCAATGCTAGCCCAAATGGTGCAAGACCTACTCTGAATATAGCGCCACACATTTCTTTTACATTTTTTAAGGATACATACACATAAAACTTTTTATTATATAATGCGTATATGATTGCAATTGCTGCAGTCACACCCTGTCCGGCTATTGTAGCTGTGGCTGCACCTTTCATGCCCATTTCATATATCCATACAAAGATAAAATCCAGAACAATATTGGTTATGAATCCACCAACCATCGCAAACATTGACCAGAAAGAGTTTCCATAATTTCTAATGAATGGCATCATTCCAGTTCCAAGAATCTGCAATATTGCTCCAAGTGCTATAATTTTGATATAATCTGTCGCATTTGTTAATATAATTCCATCTGCTCCAAGCAATCCTAAAATTTTAGACGAAAAGGAGTAAATAATTATGGTATTGATAACACTTACTATTACAAGAAGCCACCAGCTTGTAGCAATAAATTCTTCTGCCCGTTTTCCTTTCTTTTCTGCTGCATTAATTGAGTAATAAACAGCTCCTCCCATACCAATTCCTGTTCCAAGAGCCTGAATCAAAGCCTCAATCGGATATGCAATATTAATAGCCGAAATTCCAGCATCTCCTATGGTATTGCCTACAAAATATCCATCCACTATCGCATATATTCCTGATAATGCAAATGCTATAATAGATGGAATAACATATTTAAAAAATAATGATTTATGATTCATTTTTCTTACAATCTCCTTCCTTGAAAAGTCTGATAAACAGCTCTGTATTATCATTAAGACTTTCTATATTCTCTAATCCCATTTTTTCGATTACATATATTTCTTTTGAGTGCAGTTTTTCTATGATATCTTTCGTATATTCCATTCCTGATTCTGTGAGGCATATCAGCTTATTTCTCTTGTCTGAATCATCAGATACCATATTGATGTATCCTTTTTTCTGAAAATCTTTTAGTATCGTATTTACCGTTTGCTTAGGTACATTCCATTTTTCACTTATCATTTTCTGCGTGCATCTTCCATTACTTTCATAAAATGAATGCAAAGCAAAAACTCCATTTGAAGACAGTCCCTGATCCTTTGACCATTCCTCATACATTGCTGTACATTCTTTCCATAAAGCATAATATCGTTGCAACTGTATTATCATATTATTATCTTTTCTCATCTTTTTTCTCCTTAAATTAGTACGAATCCGGACTTTTATAGTATAGTCCGAGTTCGTACTAATTGTCAAGATTTATTTATATACTTTTTCTTTATATAAACAATCAATAGTCCCTTACTAAGGACAGGAAGATTATGAAATTTCCCTGTCCTCTTTTAATAATATCCTCGTTCTTCCATCCAGTCTTTCACATAACATCTGATTCCAATATAAATAATATGCGACAGTAATAGCAATACAATAAGATTTATCGGATTAGCGTTTTTAATCCATTCTCCAAAGTAAATTACAACAGCTGTACTCGTTATCGCTACCACGATACTGATGATATCCCAACAATATTTCCGGTAGATTTTTCCTACCTGATAACCAATCCCGATTATCAGCCACCCGGTTATTACGAATAAAATTGCCATGACAGTACCGGCAATCAGCCAGTACACAATCCCGGAAAGAATACTGTTAGGTATTCCACTGCTTAACTGTCCGAAAGAGTCTGCACCTGTCACAAACTCCCGAAATAAACTTCCCATTCCTTTTCCTAACGCACCGAAAAAGACGATACAGTCGTTAAGGAAAACCGGCGAAAGAATCGCAGTAAACAGTGTTGTTGTTATGCTGTACCATGCTAGTAGAAACAAGATACTTTCATAACCAATCGTCATATTTTTATATTTCTTTTCTAACTGGCTTTTACGGCTATCGCATTTTTCTTTTGCTTTCCGGTAAGCAGTACGGTCACATTTTTCACATTTCTCATAAGGCACTTTTTTCTCAACAGCTACCTCTACCGTCTTTTGGTGTGTCTGTGCATAAAGTTTTTCCTGCTCTGCTTTTTCATACTTAAATTTCCATGCCACGGCTTCTGCGTCGGCTCTTTTCCTGCTGTCTGTCTCGCTGGTCAATCGTTCCTCTGTTTGCCTTAATCTTGTCCGCAATGCTTCGATATTCTCGGCTCTGTTTTCGCTGTTCAATTTCTCGTTCAAGGTCAGCGATTCGCTTAGCTGCCTGTTTAGTTCCTGGATTGTCTGGTCTTTCTGATCCAGTTCGTCCTGCATCTGTTCGGTCATCAGCAGAAGTTCTTCCACCTGCCCGACGTTCTCTAAGTTTCTGCATTCGCTCATCGATCTCCCTCGCTTTCTCTATCTGCTGTTTAAGGTCAGCAATTCGCTGTTCTGTTTCTGCAATAAGCTGTTCTCGTTGTTCAGCTTCTGCGTTAATTCCTGCCATTGCTGATTCTCGTTTTCCAACTGTTCGATTCTGGTTTTCTGTTGCTCGATCTGTGAGAGCAGTTCTTCTGTATCTGGCAAAAGATTTAGCAGCCTGGATAATTCGCTGTTTAAGCTTTTTAAACTCTGGTTCTGCTCCTGAAAAGACAGGAGCTGTCGATCCCGTTCCTGCAATTCCTGTACCATCGCTGCCATAAAATTCTGCTGTTCCTCGATCTGGTTTATCATTGTCTCCATCATGGGAATGACTTCCCGGCTTTCTTCTAATGTCATCCAATCGCTCCTTCCATTGTGTCAATGCACCGGATACCTTTCCGAAAGAAATCTGTATTTTATCCAGCAGTGCATTTTGTCTTTTTATGATCTGATTTTCTACCACTTTCCATGACGCTGATTGTGTCTGCCCATTTTGAAATTTCTCATCAATTTTTCTGGCATCCGCGCCCTCATGGATCGTCGGTATCTCTAATTTCCCCTGCCTTGCATAAGAACGGTGGTCAATGTGATTTTCCGTTTTCAAATGTGAATTACAGACATTCGCCCATTCACTCCGCCACAGTTCACAATTTTTCGGACTGTTCCATCCGGTAGCATCGGTTAATACACGTTTCCACTGTTTACGGTTCCTTGCACCGACTTTCTGATTACCGTTTTCGTCCAATACCGGGATTCGGATTCCATGACGGTCAGGGTCCTTTTTATCCTGCCACCAGTCCGGATGGGATTCATCCACCACAATATTTCCATTTTCATCTCTGACAAACTCCCAATCCTTGATTTCTTTGTTCCCCCATGAGTGGTCTGGATTGAATGGTCGCATCGTCACAAGTAAATGCACATGGGGATTTCCATCTCCTTTATCGTGGATACTCCAGTCCGCACACATTCCCTTATTTACAAAGGTCTTTTGAATATATTCGGTTGTATAATCAATCTGTTCCTGTCTGTTCCATTCTTTCGGAAGTGAGAACTCAAATGACCTGCCGAGTTGTGCATCTGCACTTTTTTCTATCCTCAAAACTTCATTCCATAAACGCTGCTTCTGAAAAGTAAGTTTAAATTTTTTCAGTGCGGCTTCTTTGTTATCTGCCCTTTTATATCGGACAGATTTCTGGAACCGTCTGATATTTTCAGCAGGTACATTCAGCCATTCCTGTGGTGCATTTTCACACATCAACAGGCTGGTATAAACAACTTCTCTTTTGGAAGTGTAGTAGCTGATTCTGCCGGTTTCTTCATTTTTCATCACATCACCATTGAGATAGGCAGATGCTGATATGATGGATTTCCCTTTGCTGCGTCCAACAATCTTTACTGTATAATGAAAAATCGCCATGATCCGTTTCCCCCTTTCTGCCGTATCCGGCTTTGATTTCCGGCAGGTAACGTTTTCCCAAAAAGAAAATGGTATCTGCCGGAACGCCCTCTGCGTAAGAGTGCCCTGTGCATAACAGCCTGCATGGAATGCGCCCCTCTGGCGAAGAGTGCCTCCTGCGGCATGAGCAGGTCTGCATGAAATGCCCGCCGACGGAACGAGCCCGGCAAGCGTAAGCGCAGACCGGTTGCCACCTGTGGCAAACTTATACGGACGACCTCTGGTTGTCCATAAGTGCGCCCTTCATGAAAAAGCAATGAAGGGAATGAAAAATCCACTCCCTCCGGCATTACACTTCCTCCGTATTCGCAACTGGCTCTTTCTGCATTGCCTTTGAGAAGAATCTCCCATTTGCTTCCTGCCTTTTTAAGAAGCCGATCAGCTTTGGGATATCATCTTCCTCAATCGCAGAACCCAGCACCGATTCCACCGCACCACCAATCTGGCAGAGCCTGTGTGTCCGCTTTTTGGTTTCCACATCTTTCTGACGTTTCTTCAGTTCCCGTTTCTGTGCTGCATACTGTTTTGCTTTCTCAAGGCTTTCCTGTTCTTTCTTTTCCAACTGGAGCATACGCTCCTCATAACTCTTTGTTGATCTTGCCATAAATATCATCGTCCTTTCTTTTTCTTCCAAACATAAGTTTCCTGTTGTCTGTCAGACGAAGTACATGGTATAATCTGTTTGCGTGTAGGTATATCATGACTCCGGTCTGATAGAACCTTTGGCGGTTTCTTCGGGAACCGCTTTTTTAAGTTGAACCGTTTCTTGTGACTGCTTTCACATTTCCCTTATCCCTCAAGTCTCTGCCCTCGTTGGCTTCCATAAAAAGTTCCAGCATATCCGTTTTGATCAGGACTTTTCTCCCGACCTTTAATACCGGAAGTTTCTTCCATTCCACCAGTTTTCTCAGGGTGTTCCTGCCGATTCCCGTATAATCAGCAGCTTCTTCAATAGATAAGGCAATCTTTCTTTGTGTCATATGACCACCTCCTTTTAAATTGCATTATGCAATTTCATTTGTGCTGTCAGTATAGCGTGTTTATATTGCTTTGTCAAGCATTATGAAATTTTATTCTTTTTCCATTAATTGCATATTGCAATATATTTTGTTGCGTGGTATAGTAATGACATACCGAAAAAGGAGGCACATCAGCATGAAAGATAAAGAACTACGCAAGCTGATCGGCAGCAGGGCAAAACAGCGCCGTCTCGAATTAAATCTGACACAGCCTTATGTCGCAGAGAAGATGGGAGTTACCGCTTCCACAATCCTGCGTTATGAGAATGGTTCGATTGACAATACCAAAAAGATGGTACTGGAAGGTCTTTCGGAAGCACTTCATGTATCGATTGAATGGCTCAAAGGGGAAACCGATGAATATGAAACTGATATTACGGATAAGAAAGAATTGCAGATTCGTGATGTGATGGGCGATATTCTCAAACAGTTACCTCTTGATCTTAATAAAACAGAAGACGCTTTTTCTAAAGACTTACTGCTGTTAATGTTAAAGCAATATGAACTGTTTCTGGATTCGTTTCAGTTCGCCTGTAAAAATTACAAAGGCAGTACCAAAGATGCGGACATTGCTAAAGTAATGGGATTTGAATCGAAAGATGAATATAATGAGATTATGTTTCTCAGGGAGATCACGCATACTGTCAACGCATTTAACGATATGGCAGATGTTGTAAGGCTCTATTCAAAGAAACCGGAAGCGGCAGAACAAAGGCTTGCAAATCTTTTATCCGAAGTTATGTATGAGGATTCTGAATCGGTATAGTAAGACAACCGGAGTTGTGATATACTTACACGCAAGAAGCATTTCAGCAGTTCCGATTGTCTGATATCGAAAGGAGACATACGATTATGGCAAAAGGATCTGTTAGAAAAAAAGGAAAGAAATGGTACTATCGCTTCTATGTAGAGGACGCAAGCGGAAAAATGGTTCAGAAAGAATACGCCGGAACCGAAAGTAAAAGTGAGACGGAAAAGCTTCTCCGCAAAGCACTGGAAGATTATGAAAATAAGAAGTTTGTCGCAAGGGCAGAAAGCCTTACGGTAGGAGAACTTCTGGATATGTGGGCGGAAGAAGAACTGAAAGCCGGAACACTCAGCAATGGCACAGTGGAAAATTATCTTGGTGCAATCCGATGTATCAAAAAACACCCGATTGCAGACCGAAAGTTAAAAACAGTTACCGCTGAACATTTACAGAGTTTTCTCGACCTGCTTACATTCGGTGGCGAGTTTCCGGATGGAAAAGTGCGAAAAGGATATAGCAAAGATTATATCCATTCTTTTTCCGCAGTGTTACAGCAGTCTTTCCGTTTTGCAGTATTTCCAAAACAGTTAATCAGTTTCAATCCAATGCAATATATCAAGCTGAAACGACAGGCAGAGGAAGTTGACCTCTTTTCTGATGATGAGGTAGAAGAAGGTACACAGCCGATTTCACATGAGGATTACGAGCGGCTTATCAAGTATCTGGAAAAGAAAAATCCACCTGCAATTCTGCCGATTCAGATCGCATATTATGCAGGACTTCGTATCGGGGAAACCTGTGGTCTTACATGGCAGGACATCAACCTTGAAGAACAATGCCTGACCATAAAACGCAGTATCCGTTATGACGGAACGAAGCATAAAAATGTGATTGGAACAACCAAGCGAAAGAAAGTAAGGATTGTTGATTTTGGAGATACACTGACTGAAATATTGAAAGCAGCAAGACGGGAACAACTGAAAAGCCGGATGCAGTACGGGGAACTTTACCACCGCAACTACTACAAAGAGGTGCATGTAAAAAACAGGGTGTATTATGAATACTATCACCTTGACGGAACGCAGGAAGTCCCGGCAGATTATAAAGAAATATCCTTTGTCTGCCTCAGACCGGATGGTAGTCTGGAACTGCCGAGTACACTCGGCATTGCTTGCAGGTCAGTGTCAAAGAAGCTGGAAGGATTTGAAGATTTTCACTTCCACCAGTTACGTCACACCTATACCAGCAACCTGCTCTCCAACGGGGCGGCTCCGAAAGATGTACAGGAACTGTTAGGACATTCTGATGTCAGTACCACAATGAATATTTACGCTCACTCAACAAGAAAAGCAAAACGGGATTCCGCAAGACTTCTTGATAAAGTAGCGAGCAACGCTTAAACAAAAATTTCCCTTATTTCCCTTACGGATTCCGCATAAGGGCAAAAATAAGGGAAAATACATATCATTTCACTATCTAATGGGCTGAAAAGCCTGTAAAATAAGGAAAGTTCAGGAAATCTCTCCACAAATTCCGATTTCTCAGTTTCAAAAAGCTGGAATTGTTCGAGCTTTTCAAATACTAACATACCTAATTCTGTTCAATAATTGATTTATAGTAGTTACCAAAGTCAGCAAGTGAATTAACAATTGGAAGCATTTTTGTTCCGAGTTCAGTTAAGCCGTATTCAACTCTCGGTGGCTGCTCATGGTAATCGTGGCGATATGCCAGCCCATCACTCATCATTTGTCTTAAACTATCTGTCAAAACCTTTTGTGAAATACCATCTATACTTCGTTGTAGCTCATTGAATCTCCATGGACGCTCTTTCAAGTTACGCAAAATCAGCAGTTTCCATTTTCCTCCGATAAGAGATACTGCTGTTGCAACTGGGCATTCCGGTAATTCTTCTTTTGCTCGCATAATTCTCACCTCCGAGTCTATTGTAACACATTCATTTTTGAGTGTACAGTTACAAAAAGGTGCGTACTTGTTTTTGTATGTATCTCACACTATACTAATACCAAGAAACCAGAAACTACAAATTAACTATGGAGGTTTTATCATGGCAAATTACACAAAAACAACTATTGGAAAGGAAAACCGAATTGAGCTGCATGAAAAGTTGTCTTTAACAGGTGCAGAAATCAGTTTAAACGAACTACCTGCAGGAGCAAATGTCCCATTTGTTCATTTCCATAAAGAAAATGAGGAAATCTATGGAATTCTTTCAGGTAACGGCAAAGCCATAATTGATGGAGAAGAAATCAGCCTTTCAACTGGAGACTGGCTAAAAATCGCACCTGCTGCAAAGCGTCAGTTTTTTGCATCCGATATTTCCGGAATTACTTATATCTGCATTCAGGTAAAAGAAAATTCTCTGGAACATTTTACAGCAGAGGATGCCGTAATCGGCTAATTAAAAGTATTTATTTACAAAAATGCACAGCTCCCGATAAGCTAAGAACTGTGCATTTTTTTCTTAAATTTTACGATTTCTCAATTTTTTATATAAGAAGTTATGGCTTTAACTTCCTCCAAATAATCAGCTTTAGGATAATACATACGACCACCAAAACTGCCACCAAGGCACCATCCAACAGCAACTCTGTGTACCACGGTGCAGACTGCATGGCATATAAATTTGGATAGGTTTTAAAGTGCCAGAACTTATAAATTCCGAACCCAATGAAAACTCCTATGAATGAACCAATAACGATATTTAAAAAACAATTCAACTTTCTCAGCATAGCAGTCCCCCCTTCCAAAC
>NZ_JBWJVP010000306.1:0-1551 GCF_056339915.1 Blautia sp. ZXY-1-B12
ACCAATAAATCCCATATAACAGGCTCTTTTTGTTTTCTGATAATTTGGCATAGTCGTCACTCCTTTTGTTTTCTACAACATATTTTAATCACATTTCCATCCTCATACAGAAAGCATCCTTCATAATTTCCAGATATATAACGAGGCTCATAGTTAACGGTAAATCCTGCCTCTATCAGATTGATCATTAATTCATTTACCTTATTCTTATTGTCAACATACAGAGAAAGACTCTTTCCTGATATGGAATTTTCTATTTTCACCATTATTTTCATAAGATATTAGGAATCACCAATCCTTATTTTCCAGCTCTGATATTTTTTACTGTCCTTCTCTCAATAGATAAATTTTCATATACACGTTTTCCCCCCAACCCTGTAGGAGCCTGAGCCAGCAGACCGACCTTTATAACAGGCATAACGGGCATATGGAAATATCTCATCATATAGAAATTGACACCATCCAAGGAATAATGGAAGGCGAAATTATTACCAACCCTGCAAACCTGGAGCCATGCCGTATTTCCTTCAAGATTACATCCATTTGCATCATCTGAATCCCCTTTTGTAACAACACTTACAGCAGCATGAGTTCCGAAATCCGTCAATTCAAAACAACACTTCGCCCAGCAGTTCAGATCCTTCATAATCATTACTGAAGCAGAATCATATGTATCCTTAAAACCATGCGATACTTTTACTTTAAGAACAAAATCCCCTTCTATCTCCGTATAATAGTAAGGTGCGTTACAAAGTGATTCCGGTAAAAATCCTTCTTCACACTCGTCTGTGCTTCCGCAGAAAAAATCTGTTTTAGCCGGAGCGAATATTTCAATTTTATCCCCCTCTATCATTATTTCACTTTCATTTAACCATTTAAATATCATGTTCTTTCACCTCGTTTTTTATTGAATTATATAATATAATATTTTTGTTTTCATTGATTTATTTATGAGATTTATTGTATAATATCGTAAAATATGTTTCAAAGAACTCTCGGGGTCAGACCCCATGAAGAAGTGTGCATGGAAATTCCAGGATGGCAGCCACAGTGTGCTCTCTTACATAGATGTGCAGGATCAGGTTATTCCTGATAATGTTGTTCTCCATGGGCTGAAGCAGAGAAACGGAAAATTTATTGTTCGTATTTTTGGCGTAAATGATAATCCTAAGGAGAACCGGCTGTTTGGCAGGGATCTGGATGAACTGGAAGATACACTTGGAGTGAGATTCTGGGAGGAGAACGGATAGGCACATACCTTGTGGTCTGCTGCGCTGTATCAGGAGTCAGATACAATCCGGGAGGCAGCAGATGCGGCACTGGAACTTTATGAGATTGTCACAGGAAGGAAAGAGTTTGACAGAACTTCATGGACTGCAGCTTCCCATAAGTCTCTCTGCGCCGGATTTAATGAGGCGGATCCGGATGCTATTATAGCGTGGAATAAGCGGATGGCAGATCTGGTAACTATGGACGGGATTGCAAAGGCAATCAGGGATCAGGTTCCTGCAGGAAGTATAAGAAAGCTGCAGTCTTTGACAAAGATTCAGA
>NZ_JBWJVP010000307.1:0-9046 GCF_056339915.1 Blautia sp. ZXY-1-B12
TCGACTATATTTTTCTGATTTATAATATTTCATGTTTTTAATTTTCTTTTGACCATTCAAACTATTTATTTCTATTCAGATATACAAAAACTGATATGACAAATACAAAATTTTTTCTGCCTGTATAGCATTTACAACCTACTTCTCACAATTCTTAGTCTCAATTAACTCATTTAATTTTGCCAGTGCTTCTTTAATTCCACCAGCTTCATCAATCAGACTTTCTTTGACCGCATCTTTTCCCTCAAGCATAATTCCCACAGCTTTCACCAACTGAGTTGTGTCCAACATCAGTTCTTCCAGACGCTGCTGAGATGCCCGGGAATGTTCTGAATTAAATGTAGTAATACGATCCTGAATCTTCTCCATATTCCGATAAGTCTGAGCAACACCGATAAACATACCGCTGGAACGTACCGGATGGATCACCATAGTCGCACTTGGCACCACAAAAAAATAGTCTGCAGAAATTGTCATAGGAATTCCTATGGAATGACCGCCTCCCAGAACCAGCGATACCGTCGGGATACTCACCGATGCGATCATTTCCGCAATGGCAAGTCCCGCCTCCACATCTCCACCTACAGTGTTTAACAGGATCAGCAGTCCTTCGATTTCATCATCATCTTCGGTGATGGCAAGCTTAGATAGCACATATTCATATTTGGTTGTCTTAGAATGTGATGGCGCTGACTCATGACCTTCTACTTCTCGGATAATCTTCAGCAACTCCACCTCATGTTTTCTTGAATTGCTGTCCAAAATCACCTGTCCCATCTCTCTTATCTGCTCATTTTGTGTATCTTCCTTTTTCAGTTTCTGCTCTTTTTCTGAATCTTTATTCTCCTGTTCATTCACACTCAGACTTTCATCTGAAAATTCCTCATCGTTTTTTCTCTGCCTCTCATTCTGGTATCTACACATTTCCGCATATTTATCCAGAACTCCCCTCTCTCTTTTTTCTGTTCCCGATTTTCTATAGTCTTTCATAATATCCCGCATAAAAATACCTCCAGGATTTTGCTTCTGGAGGTATTATGTACTAATTTTTTATTTTATTCGAAGATATCAGAACAGTATATTTAATGTTTTTCCCTTCATACACGCGTTTCAAACAAACCTCGTCAAATCAAAGTCTATTCCAAAATATTTACACAAATATTCTTTTATTTTTATTCCGCACTGTCTTTGGTAACCAGTTTTACTTCTACAGGAATAGACTTCTCAACTGTCTCTCCATCTGCCAGAGTAATTGCTGTGTCTACTGCTGTTTTGCCCATCTGATCTGGCTGCTGTGCTACTGTTGCAAGCATTTTTCCTGCTTTTACAGCTGCAACTGCATCATCGGTAGCATCAAATCCGACAACCTTGATATATTTTCCAGTTGCTGCGATAGCCTCTAACGCACCAAGCGCCATCTCATCATTATGTGCAAATACACCCTTAATAGAACCATCCGCCTGAAGCAGGTTCTCCATAACAGTCATACCTGTTGCACGGTTAAAGTCTGCGGTCTGGCTTCCTGTTACATCCAATTTCTCATCTGCTACTTCATGGAAACCAGCACCTCTGTCAATAGTTGCAGAAGCTCCAGTTGTTCCCTGAAGTTCAGCTACAGGTGCACCCTCTCCAATTGTTTCTACCAGATACTCTGTTGCCATTTTCGCACCAGCTACGTTATCAGATGCAATCTGGCAGTCTACGTCAACGCCATTTACCACACGGTCTACAGAAATAACCTTGATACCTTTTGAAATCGCATCTTTCACTGCCGGAGCTACTGCATCAGAGTCTACCGGATTTACAATCAGAACGGATACATTTCTGGAAATCAGGTCTTCTACGTCATTGGTCTGTTTCGCAGCATCATCACCTGCATCAACAGTAATCAGTTCAGCACCCTTGTCCTCCGCTTCTGCCTGCGCACCCTCTGCAAGACTTACAAAAAATGGGTTATTTAATGTAGATACGGACAATCCGATCGCTCCGTTTCCTACAACTCCATTTTCGCCAACTTCAGCAGTTCCCTCGCCGTCAATAGTAATAATCTGGCATCCTGCTGTGGAAGATAACATTGCACACGCAGCTGTCAGAACTACAATCTTCTTTATTTTCATTTCGAAATCCCTCCTGTATATTCAAATCTCTTATATTAACTGAATAAAGTAAGTCCCATGCTTCAATTATGAAAATCAATAGTCAGGAACTTGTTTGTAATATCCGCTTGACTACTCAGGCTGCCGATTTATCCCCGCAGCAGCCTGAATATGCAATTTTCCTATATTCTGATTAACGGTTTCTGTCAGAAAGTACGGCAATCAGAATAACGATACCTTTTACTACATCCTGATAGTAAGAAGAAATACCAAGGATGTTCATACCATTATTCAGAACTGCGATAATCAGAACACCGATCATGGTTCCCTGGATCTTACCACGTCCACCACTCATACTTGTTCCGCCAAGTGCTGTTGCTGCGATAGCATCCATTTCATATCCGTCACCCAGAGTAGGCTGAGCGGAATTCAGTCTGGAAAGAAGGATCAGGCCGGAAAGAGCAGACATGAATCCTGAAATTCCGTAAACAATAATTTTTGTTTTGTCAATGTCAACACCTGCAAGGCGTGCACATTTGCTGTTACTTCCGGTTGCATAGATACGTCTTCCGAATGTTGTTTTGTTCAGCATAAAATAGAATGCGATAAATGCAAGTACAAAAAGAATTACAGGAATCGGAATATGGAAGATATTTCCCTTTCCTACCAATTTCAGTGCAAAACTGTCACCAAGATTGGAAATTGGTTTTCCATCCATAAAGATCATGGTTAATCCACGATAAACAGTCATTGTAACAAGGGTTGCGATAAATGCCTGCAGGCGGCCTTTTGTAACAAGGATACCACTGACAAGACCAAGACCTGTACCAATTACCATCGCAAGGATCATTGCCGGTACAACCGGAAATCCGCTCGCGATCATCCCTGCACAAAGTGCAGTGGACAGACCCAGAATAGAACCAACAGACAGGTCAATTGCATCTGTCAGGATTACGCATGTCATACCAAATGCGATAAATCCATTAATTGAAGACTGTCTTAACAGTGACAGAAAGTTACTCCATGTGCGGAATTCCGGACTTGCGATACCAATTCCCACAACAAGAACGATCAATGCGATAAATGCGCCATATTCCTGAACGTATTCAGATACGCTTTTCTTCTTAGTTTCCATTAAATTGTACCTCCCGTAGCCAATGTCATTACTCTTTCCTGATTTGCTTCCTCATAGGAAATAATTCCTCTTACTTCACCCTCACGGACAACCATGATGTTGTCACTCATTCCAAGTACCTCCGGCAGTTCTGAGGATACCATAATAATCGCAACTCCCTGCGCTGCCAGTTTATTGATAATACTGTAAATTTCTTTTTTTGCTCCGATATCCACACCTCTGGTAGGTTCATCCAGGATCAGAATCTTCGGATTTGTAAGGATCCATTTTGCAAGAACAACTTTCTGCTGGTTACCGCCACTTAAATTGTTGCATTCATGAAATGGTCCAAAACATTTGATGTGAAGCTCTTTGATTGCTTCTCCAACCATATCCTTCTCCGCTTCTTTTGAAACTACAAAAGATTTCGAAATACGTCCCAGATTACAAAGAGAAATATTCTCTCTGATACTCTTATCAAGCATCAGACCTTCTGTTTTTCTGTCCTCCGTAATAAATCCAATTCCATGTTCCATCGCCTGTCTTGGATTAGAAATCTTCACTTCCTTGCCATCAATCTCAATAGTACCCCTTTCATAAGAAAGATTTCCAAAGATTGCCTGCATGATTTCTGTTCTTCCTGCACCCATCAGACCGGAGACTCCAAGTACCTCACCTGCACGTACAGAAAAAGATACATCATGGAATGTTCCCTTTCTGGTCAGCCCTTTTACTTTCAGAACTTCTTTGCCAATCTTTACGTCTCTGGACGGATAACGCTCACCGATCTCACGTCCGATCATCATCTTGACGATCTCATTCATGTTTGTTTCCGGAATGCTCTTCACACCAATATAGGAACCATCCCGCAGAACTGTAATTCTGTCACACAATTCGAAAATCTCCTCCATGCGGTGTGAGATATAAACCATGGACACGCCTTTCTTTCTTAGCGATTCAATGACTTTAAACAGTGCAACTGTCTCGCTCTGTGTCAGTGCAGCTGTCGGCTCATCCATGATAATAACCTTTGCATCTGCCATCAGCGCCTTACAGATTTCCACCATCTGTTGCTGACCTACGGAAAGTTCAGACATAACTGTTTTAGGAGAAATATTTACTCCCAATGTGTTCAATGCTACCTGCGCTTTCTTCTGCATCGCTTTTTTGTCACAGATTCCGAATTTTCCATGAATTTCTTTTCCCATAAAAAGATTCTCTTCTACCGTCAGGTCAAACATAACATTTAACTCCTGGTAGATAAAGACGATTCCCGCTTTCTCAGCTTCCTGCGGATTCTTGTAGTTTACCTCTGTTCCGTCAACAAGCACAGTTCCTGCATCTTTGGTATAAACGCCTGTAAGAATCTTCATCAGAGTAGATTTTCCCGCTCCATTCTCACCCATCAGCGCATGAACTTCGCCGCTCTCCAGTGTGAAGCCCGCCTGCTTCAAAACCTGGTTGGAACCGAATGACTTATCGATCCCACGCATCTCAATTCGCATTATTTTTTGCCCCCTTTTATTTTGTTGGTAATCTCAGACACTACCTAATCTTTTATCCAAAAATACAGCCGGACTGCAGGATGATATTTGCATAAGGAGTGGTTTCTCCGCTGCGAATCACCGCTTTACAGCTCTCTGTTCTCTTTTTTAATTCTGTATGTGAAACAAATTCAACTTCTGCTTTATCGCCTGTTTCCTGTTCGATTTCTTTAAATAACTGCTCGATCTGTGCAAGCATCTGTGGGTTCTGCTTACGGATTTCCTCTGCAAGCACGATTTTCTCAATCTTCAGGTCTTTTGAAACCGGTTTCAAAACATCCATAAAAGAAGGTTTTCCAAATTCAATTGTAAGATCGATTCTCTCTGTTGTGTCCGGTACCGGCAGACCACAGTCGCCGATAGCAAGAGTATCTGTGTGTCCCATATAGGCCAATATTCTTGCGATATCACTGTTTAAAATTCCAAGTCGTTTCATCTTATTTATTTAACTCCTTTTCAACTTCTTCACATGTCGGCATTCCTGTCTGTGCTCCAAACTTCTCTGTGGAAAGGCTTGCAGCTGTATTTGCAAAACGAAGTGCACTTTCCAGATCAGCATTTTCTGCAAGCATAGTGCAAAACGCACCGTTTAATGTATCGCCGGCTCCTGTTGTATCTGCAACTTTTGCAGGGCGAACCGGTACATGAACAATTGTGCCGTCTTTCTTCGCAGCTGCCACACCATCAGATCCAAGTGTGATCACAAGTTTCTCAGGATATGTTTTCAGTAATTCTTCTGTGTTTGTATCTGCACCGAATAAAATCTTCGCTTCATGTTCGTTCGGTGTCAGCCATGTGATTTTGTCCAGAACTTCTTTCTTTACTTCTCTTGCCGGAGCTGGATTTAATACAACTTTGATTCCATTTTCATAGCAGATATTTACTACATATTCTACAGTTTCTGCCGGGATCTCATGCTGCATTACCACATAATCGGATTTCAGCAGTTCTCCTTTGATGCTGTCGATGTATTCACAGTCAACTTTACCGTTGGCACCTGCAACTACGATAATTGTATTGTCATTCTCACCTACTGTAATAATCGCAAGTCCTGTAGGTACGCCTGCAAGCTTTCTAATGTTTCCTGTCTTAACCCCGTTCTTTGCGAGGTTATCGATCAGTGCCTGTCCGTTGCTGTCATCTCCTACGCATCCGAACATCTCTATATCTGCCCCAAGTCTTGCCATGGCAACTGCCTGGTTTGCACCTTTTCCGCCAGGGATGTAACTTAAGGTATCGCCCTGAAGTGTTTCACCCTTCAGTGGAATTCTTTCTGCAGTTACTTGTCTGGTCCATGTTGATGCTTCCTACTACTGAGATTTTCATATTCTCTTCCTCCTCTTATTTATTGTCACATAACTGTTATTTTATAAACAATTCAGACAGATTAAGTAAATCCTTTGTTTCAATTACAATAACAATAAGCAATGAATTGAATTTACTTACATCGGGAAAATACTCGTTTCTCCTGATATGTCTCAAATGTCCGTTTAACCGCATATCCTATTTCATAACTGTTGTTTCTCTTTTTATTAAAGTTACCGGAAATTTATTTTCCTGTGTTACATCAACTCCTGTTGCATAATTGATAATACACCGCACTGCTGTTTTCCCCATATCTGCAATTGGCTGCCGGATTGTCGTGAGTTCCGGTGTCATCAAATGTGCAAGTGCTATATTATCAAATCCTATGATCTGTACATCTTCCGGAATCTGATATCCATGACGTCTCAAAACTTTGAATACTGAAATAGCTACCATATCGTTACAGGAAATGATTCCATCAACTGCTGGATATCTCTCCAGAATTTCCTCTGCCGTCAGCAGACCCTGTTCGAAGCTATACTCGCATTCCAGATTCTGCACTTCACGTCCATACTGTTTACAAATATCCACATATCCTCGATATCTGTTTCTGGCACTGGAATATTTCTGTGGTCCGGAAATATTTACGATATTTCTGCAACCACACTGAATCAGATGTCTGGCTGCCAGTTTCCCGCCTTCATAATGATCAGCTTCTACGAAAGCCAGTTCTCCGTCTGCATGGATACGTCTGTCCACAACCACCACTGGGATGCCGCAGTCCTTAATTTCCGCGTCGATTTCCTCGTTGTTAGTCATAAGGATGATTCCGTCTGCGTTCATTCTTGAAAGCATTCGGATACTCTCTTTCTCTTTCTCAGGTTTATTCTCAGAGTAACACAACGTCATCCGGTATCCCTGGGCGTATGCTTCACCTTCGATTGATTTCGCCATTTCTGTGAAGAATGGATTCTCGATATCCGGGGCAATTACGCCAATTATCCTTGATGATTTCTTAAACAGAGAACGGGCAACTTCATTAGGTTTGAAACCCGTTTCAGAAATAGCATTTAAAACCCTTTGCATTTTTTCTTCATCTACTTTTGCTGTTCCATTCATTACTCTGGATACAGTAGAAGGAGAAACTCCTGCCAGTTTTGCTACATCTCGAATACTTGTCATTCCCGGTCGCCTCCTGTTATTGTGTATTTTTTCTTTTGAAACCCGTTTCAAGATGGTTTCATTATATCATTTCCACAATTAATGTCAACGTGGTTTTCAATTAAAAATGCTTTTCGGCGTTTATTACAGATTTCAGACGGAAGATTTGTGCAACATAGCCGATATATTTTCTGCACTACAGCCCCAAATGACCCTTTTCATATGCTAGCCATACATACGAAAAAGGTCATTTTCTCATTCATCAATACTATTCAATCATTCATTCCAGTTTGTCCACACGTCAGTCACATCGTCATCCTCATCTAACAGATCCAGTGTTCTCTGAAGATCCTTGAGAGCCTGTTCGTCTGTGAGGTCTACATATGTCTGAGGGAGCATAGCAACCTGTGCTTCAACGATCGGTACGATGATGATATACAAAATTAGTATTTTATTCTGGTATGGCTTCATCAGCCATATACATTTATATTTACTGGTTTTAGTAGTTTTTTACTTCAAGTCCTAAAGACAGGTTTCATTATACAGGAATGAGGCGGTAATCGCAAACACAATCCGCAATACAAAATGATATTCGTTTTTCTGGGTGTTTCTGTGATATACTCATACGCGGTCGTATCAGACCGGAAAGGAAGTATTATGTTACAAAAATTATATGCTTTTTCAAGAAAGAAACCGTTTTGTCAATTGCAGTGATCCTGGCACTTCTTTCTATGTTCTGGGTCAGACTGGATAAGGCTTATTTTACCTATATCGATTTCAGGACTCTCGGGCTCCTCTTCTGTTTGATGGCAATTGTAGCTGGTTTGAAGGCTGTTGGTGTTTTTGATTTACTTGTCCAAAAATTGCTGATGGGAATATCGGGAACTGTGGGTGTGATCAGGCTGTTGGTACTCTTATGTTTCTTCCTGTCAATGGTGATCACCAATGATGTGGCATTGATTACTTTTGTTCCTCTTGCACTGATCATTGTGCATAAACTGCCAAAGGAACTGGGCAATTACTGGCTTCTTAAAATAGTAGCCATGCAGACAATCGCTGCTAATCTCGGAAGCATGCTCACACCAATCGGAAATCCGCAGAACCTTTATCTATATGCCAGAGCAGGGATGTCCGCGGCAGAATTAATAACCCTGATGCTTCCCTATTCCGCCACAGCACTTATCCTTCTTCTGATATGGATACAGGTAGCCGCTGCCAAAGCACCTCACGTATGCGGTTCCGAAAAAAATAAAACTCTTTTGGGATTCTCTGACAGAAAAGAACTTAACATGGAATACCTGGCCGCTTACCTGATCTTATTTACAATCTGCCTGCTCACTGTTGCACGTATCATTCCATACCAGATTCCTCTTGTATTGGTTCTTATATATATGCTGCTAAGAAACAGGGAAAATATAAGCAGGGTGGATTACTCCCTGCTTGCCACCTTTATCGCATTATTTATTTTTATCGGCAACCTTGGAAGGATTCCGCAGTTCAGCAGTTTTCTGGAAAGAATCATGGCAGGAAGGGAAACACTTACTGCTGTTCTTGCCAGTCAGATTATGAGCAATGTTCCCGCTGCGCTTCTTTTATCCGGCTTTACAGGTAATTACCGGGCTTTAATTGTCGGAACCAATATTGGAGATCTCGGCACTCTGATTGCATCCATGGCAAGCCTGATAAGTTTCAAGTATATCGCAAAAGAAAACAGGAATCTGAGAGGGAAGTATTTGGGAATATTCACAGCCTCCAATATTGTATTCATGATATTCATGTTAATATTGTATTTTTTTCTTAGATAAAGGTTTTCCCGGAATTACAAA
>NZ_JBWJVP010000308.1:0-19615 GCF_056339915.1 Blautia sp. ZXY-1-B12
TCTTTTTTTGTAAAATAGTGAGAGTATGATATCATCCTGCATATCTAACTTCCATAAATTGTCTGTTCGTTATCAGCAATCGGTGGATTTTCCAGCGCTTTAATCCAGTAGATTTCTCCATCGCATTCTAACTGAATATACATCTCTTCCGCTTATGAGTGCACATTTAATGATTTTCGTTAATGATCCGGTTTTCAGTGTCGTGTTTACCGCAGTAGCGCCTGGTCTGGCATATGCCGGAAGATCACTGTTTACTGTGAAATATCGGGCTGCTTCCGTCTGCAGGATCTATTTCTTTATCAGGATCCATATCTGCTTGTCGGAACAAATTTTCCATTGACATATTTGTAGGTGAAATTAATTGCATTGATGCCAAGAGAATAAGAAACGATGCTCTCTGTAATTACAATCTTATTTCCATTTAAATTGGTAACTTCACCTATGCGATGGTTTCCGTATCCTGCCATAATCTCAGTGAAATCAAGGATTTTTCTGAACTTTCCGTTTGTGTATTTTAATAATGCACATACAGGTCCGTCACCATTATCAGCCGGTGCATAGAGATATAAAAACGGCTGTCCGTTTTTCAATGTATAAATATTTGCTATAACATTATAAAAACGTGTATTTTTTAATCTGTAAGCTGTTTTTCCATTAACCGATACAGTAAGTGACGAATATGTTTCATCGTCGGTTTGATTGGCTGCTCTGATTCTGATTTTATCTTTCGTTCCATCACCGGTAACATCATATGCTGTGTATGTCCGATTTGCTTTTAATAGGACCACATCTGCCGCTGCTTTTACGGGTCTGGAAAAAATAATTACAAAACCAATTGCCAGAAACATGGTAAGCACAGAAATAAAATTGTTTCTTTTTCTCATAAAACATGACCCCTTTCGTGTAGGAATTGCTATAATTTTTATATTTTTATTGTATCATTGTATATGTGCAAATTGTATTTTTTAAGTTACAAAATCCTGAGATAATTTTATGAGAACCAATCCTCTTCCCTATGCATCTAATTAGTGTAAAAGTAAAAAGTAAACACGTGTAGTAATCCGGCTGGACAAAAGGAGAAGACAAAGTTATGACAAAAGATGTATTTATTAAGGAGGTTCGGGATGCAGAAGCCATGCTGTATCATATATCAAAGTCCATTCTGAAGAATGACTCTGATTGTGGGGATGCTGTGCAGGAAACAATTCTTAAGGCATATGAGAAACTTCCCACCTTAAAGAAAGAAAAGTATTTTCGAACATGGATCACAAAGATATTGATCAATGAATGCAATGGGATTCTTCGGAAAAGAAAAAATGTTATTCCATATGAAGAATATATGGACAATATGAGGCTGACTGAGGAGGACAGATACAGTCATCTGTATATGGCGATTATGGAACTTCCGGAGGATCTGAGGATTTTGGTAACATTGTATTATTTAGAAGGATTCTCACAGAAAGAGATCAGTGAGGCTCTGGATATTCCGGAAGGAACGATTAAAAGCAGACTTTCCCGTGCAAGAGAGTTTTTGAAAGCACAGTTATCCGATGAAGAAGAGAAAAGACCGATGCCTGGGAAAAACAGCAAACTATCAAAGAGAATAACAGGAAAGGGGAAAATGTCATGTTAGAGAACAAATGGAATAATATAGCACCGGAAGTACCACAGGATTTTCATGATAAATTTGAAGAGACACTGAGACATATTGAGCAGGCAGATGCCAGTTGATAAAAAATATAAAAGAAAAAGATTCAGTGGCCGATTACTGATTGCAGCAGCAGTGATCTGTACAGGCATGGGAGTAACAGTGGCGGCAAAAGAGTTCTTTAAATGGAATGACCATCTGTTAAAAAGATTGGAACCCTCTGAGGAACAGCAGGAAACGATGCAGGAATCAAACTATATTCAGAATATAGACCAGTCTGTAACACAAAATGGTGTGACGGTTACCCTGACAGATTCTATTCAGGATCAGGGATTCCTGTATGCTTTTTTTGAAGTGAAAACAGAGGACAGTATTTCTATGACTGATCATACTTCTTTTGAGGAGATGACACATTTTAAAATTGATGGAAAAGAAGTATATGCAGAAGATGATGACAGATTTGGAAGCCTGAGTACAGGTGTGAGCCAGGATAATCTGCTGAACTATGATCAGGATTCGGCACATTCTAAATATTTCACAGCAGGGATTTCTTATGACAGTGATTATAATCTGAGTAATAAAACTGTAGAAATCACATTGAAGAATCTTACGGAGGAAGGGGATTATGATAAGACTGTTATTACAGATGGAACATGGGATTTTAAATGGACTCTGGGTGCAGTAAAGCCTCCGACAACTCTGGAAGTGAACCGGAAATGTGATTTTGGAGGTTATGAAATCACAGTGAAAAAAATGGAAGTAACGCCCCTTTTATGGTCATTATATCTTGATTATGATGAAGCTATGAAGGTGTATGAAGATGAGGAAAACAAGTTTGAGTACGCAGGTACGGATTATGGCATGGATACTCTATGACAGGGCAAATATTGACCAGGTGCGTTATAAAGATGGGACAGTTTTAACACTTGACTTAGCCATGGGAGGCATCGCTGGCGGTGGAGAAAAACAGGATAAGGAAAATGGTGTCATGATCATCAGAAACAGCTTCCCGCAACTGGTTGATGTAGATAACCTGCAGGCGGTACATTTTGGGAACATTGACCAGTGGCTTGAAGTGCGAGAATAAAAGTTTTTTTCGGTGATATAGAAAAATCCTCCCATAATTAGATAATGAGAAAATACAAAAAGAACCGATACAGTCTTTGCATGATATGATATCGGTTCTTTTTGGCTAAGTCTGCCAACTATGAAATTTTGTTTATATATTAACGCATCCTGTTCATGTACAGGAAACGGATTCTAGCGTATACTGAAATTATTGATTACAAGATCTACATAAACTGCAAATACAGGTTCCGGGTTATATCCGGAAGCCATATTCTGCACTTACCGGTAAAATCTGTAATAGTTGGCATAAAAGTTCATTACATATTCGATATAAGCTTTAAATCTTTTCATTGTCTGTTCCTCCTCTTCTTTACGGGACGGGGAACATGCACTGGGGCTTTTGAAAAACCAGCTCCGTTATACCAGGGAGGAAAATATTTCCTGTGTGGGAGGCGGCATTTATCCCAACATGCTGTGTGCACATCCACCGTTCCAGATCGATGGGAATTTTGGCTTTGCAGCTGCGGTTGCAGAGATGCTCATCCAGAGCAGGAAAGGGTACATCCTGTTACTTCCGGCACTTCCGGATGAATGGAAGGACGGAAAAGTCCAGGGAATGAAGGCACAGGGTGACATCACAGTTGATTTTGAATGGAGAGAGGGCAGGATACACAGGGTTCGCCTCTGTTCTTCCCATGAGCAGAAAGTAACGCTGGAATGTAATGGAATTTCGAAAACAGTATTTTTAAAACCTGATGGGACAGAGAATATGATTTTTGATTGATCTGTCCTGAGGGGCTGGAATCATTGGCAGCCGTATCATGTAAAAGCACATGGTACGGCTGTTTTTAGTACCTGGAATATTTTATAGCACCTTGACTGATAATCATGAAAAGCATGGAAGTGTTCAAACTAATCTTTTGGGGATTTTCTAGAGATTGTTAAAAAAAATTGCAACTTTTTTGGGAGTTTGCACGTCTAATAAGTAGAAGCACATAAAGAAAAGCTTTTATACAATATTTCCTGATGACCGGTCTGATATAGGAGAAGGGAGACGACAATGAATGAGATTTTGATACGAAAAGCAAAGAAAGGCGATAAAGATGCTTTTTGTCGGCTTATAGATGAGAATGTACAGAGTATGTACAAGGTTGCAGCGGCATATCTGAAAAATGATGAAGATGTTGCGGATGCAATACAGGATACGATTCTTTCCTGCTATGAAAATTTGAAAAGTCTGAAACAGAACAGATATTTCAAGACATGGATGATCCGAATTCTGATCAATAAGTGCAAGGACATGATACAGAAGAAAAAGCTGGTTACTTATACGGATCAGATGCCGGAAACGCCTTTTCACGAAGAAAAATATGCAGCAATGGAATGGATCCAGGCCTTAGAGCCATTGGACAGTAAATACCGCTTGGTTGTTCTTCTATACTATATGGAAGGATTTGGTATCCGGGAAATCAGTGACATTCTGGATATGAAGGAAAGCACTGTAAAATCTCGTCTTTATCGTGGCAGAAAACAGATTGCAGAGATGTATGGATATAAGGTTAAGGAGGGACGTGCCTAATGATGACTTTAAATTATAATGAGAAAGACTTCCAGAAAAAACTTCAAAAGGACATAGAAATGCCGGAAATCGTGCATGAACATATTAATCAGGCATATCGTTTGATTGAAAATAACGCTGTTTTACAGAAAAAAGCATCAAAGGATCCATATCATTGGATGAAAAGTGGAGGCAGGGTAGCAGGAGGGATGGCAGCGGTACTGGCAGTAGGATTTGTATTCTGTGCAATCAATCCGGTAATGGCAAAAAATATCCCGGTTGTAGGAGGACTCTTTGAAATTTTACAGGATAATGTGAGTTTCTTTGGTGACTTTTCAGATCATGCAACAACTTTGGAAGCTGTTGATGGAACGAAGACAGATAGCAGTGAAACAGACGGAGCCAAGACAGATCATGCCAATAATGATGCTATTTACACTAAGACAGCAGATGGGCTGACAATTACATGTTCTGAGGTATATGCAAACAGCCAGGCAATTTATGTGACTATGCAGTTTAAAAGTGATAAACCGTTCCCAGAAACAGAAACTGGGGCGGAAAGTGGAACACCAGTCATTGATCTGGATATGACAGGGGGTGTGGACTTTAATTCAGAGGCTAGCCCGGTAATTGACGGTCAAGTGGAAGGAAAATTTCTGGATGATAACACCTATGCATGTATTTTCCGTTATGATTTGGCTGAAGCCGCAAAAGATTATACGGAATATAATGAGAAATACAATGAAATGACACAGCAGGTAATGGATGAGATGGGAATAACTCAGGCGGACTTAGATGATCAGACAGATGAAGGTTATGCGCTGCTGGAAGAGTTTATCAATAAATTGTCTGAACGTGGTGGAGAATATCAGAAGTACATTAAAGATATTGATATTCCAGATACCTTTAACCTGCATCTGGATATTACGAAGGTAAGAGGACTGGAAGCAAACTATCAGTGGTCAGAAGAGGATGAGAAAAAATATGGAAGGGATGCTGGCTACTACAAATATGAAGGTGACTGGAGCTTCGATATCCCGGTTACGGTAGATGATTCCCAGACAGAAGTATTGGAACTCAATGATACAAACGATGCAGGTATTGGACTTAAATCGGTGATTCGTACTCCATATGAATTGACGGTAAATGAACTTTATAAGGAAGGTTCCAACAGTGATTGCTTTATGGTAGCTCTTGATGCCAATGGAAACACACTTCCGTACAATGAGTCTACTGGAAACTGTAATAACTTCGCAATTCAGGACAGAGATATTTCTACGGTAGACATTTATTTTCTGGATTATGTCCAGTATATGGATGAACTGAAAGGTCAGCAGAATTTTGATAATCCTACGAAAGAGGATGGACAAAAATGGAAAAAACTTCTGGAGGAGAATGCGAAGTACCATAAGACATTGCATTTTGACAATGACAATGTAAAAAACTAGTTGATATAAAAGAAAGATGAATAAGATATGAGACAAAAAGAAGTGATGGGGCAATCAATAAGAACTTCAAAATCGGCAAGACCCGGAACAATTACTTATGTGCCGATAGACAAGTCTGAATTCAGATCTACTGTATCTTCAGACAAAAAGAAAAACAAAATTATGAAAATAGTTGTAATGCTTATAGTGATGATTTTGGTTATGAGCTGTTGTGTGTATGCAGGTATATCTTATTATTACTCATATCACTTCTTTTTGGGTACGACCATCAATGGAATTGACAGTTCAAATAAGACAGCTTATGAAGTTGAGCAGGAGATTGCAGGGAAAAAGGATAACTATGTTATTCAGGTAAGTGCAAGGATGCAGGAACCTCAGACTATTACAGGTAAAGACATTGATTATCAATATGTATCCAGCGGGGAAATCCTTCAGCTGCTGAAGACTCAGAAACCATGGGAATGGATCAGAGTTTTTTTTGAAACGAAAAATTATATGGTTCAAGAAGAGACTGTTTTCAGTCGGGAAAAGCTGGAGGAACAGGTAAGTTCATTAAATTGTGCCAAAAAAGAGAATCAGATAGCACCGGAAAATGCGTATGTAAGTTTTTCTAATTCAGAATTTACTATTGTGCCAGAGACAGAAGGCAGTGAATTAAATGCCAAGGAAGCTTATCAGATGATAAGCAGAGCAATTGATAATGAGGCGGCAGATGTAGATCTGGGAAGCAATCCAAAGGCTTATAAGGAAGCAGATGTGACGAGAGATAGTTCAGAACTTCAGAATATGGTAAATATGTATAATAGCCTGGCAAAAGCAAATATCACATATACATTTGGAGATGAAACGGTAACACTTGACGGGAATACCATCAAAAACTGGCTGCAGTTTGACGAGAAAGGGCAGTTGCTTCCGGATGATGGAGCCTTCAGGCAGCATGTAGTGGATTATGTGGCACAGCTTGCAGCAGATCATGATACAGTTGGCACTGAAAGACAATTTGAGACCACAAGCGGAAGGATTGTGTATGTATATGGCTCAGCCTATGGATGGAAGATTGATCAGGACAAGGAAGCAGCACAGCTCATGCAGGAAATTCAATCAGGAACCCAGACAACCAGGGAACCGGTATATTCTATGAGAGCAAATGCACATGGGATCAATGATCTCGGAGATACATATATAGAGGTAGATCTTACAGAGCAGTATATGTGGTATTATCAGAATGGAAATATTATTTTTCAATCAGAAATCGTATCCGGACTGCCAGGTGATCCGGATAGAAAAACACCCCCTGGAATATTCACACTGAATTCAAAGAGCAGTCCGTCTGTGCTGCGAGGTGAAATGACAGCAAATGGAACCTATTCTTATGAACAGCCGGTAACGTACTGGATGCCATTCAATGGAGGAATTGGCTTTCATGATGCAGACTGGCAGCCGTACTTTGGTGGTGACAGATATCTTACAGGTGGTTCTCATGGATGCATCAATCTTCCCCCGGAAAATGCCGGGCAGCTTTATAGTCTTATTCAGTATGATGTCCCGATAATTTGTTTTTACTAATTCTATATTATTCTGCCAGACGGCTTTAATTAATATGTTTTCAATCCGCCGGATATTTGTTTTTGGAAAAGAAGACCTCATTTTTAAAGAATAAAAAAATACCTGTGATGTGGGCAAAACTTTTTCAGGATCTTTTAAAAGATTGTGACCGGGAGATATATTCAAATCCGCAATTTTATACATGGAAGAAAACAAAGTAATAGCAAGTCGAATGGCTGTGTATTAAAATTAGGTAATGTAATTGAAGAAAAGATATGATATCATATGGGTAACAAATTGAACTGTGTGTGGAGGTGATGGCTGTGAAGAAAAAAGTGACAATAGTGTTGGTCATTATTAGTATTGTTGCTATAAGTACAATGATTATGTTTTCAACATATAAGTCTTCAGAAGCCTGTCGAAAAGCAAATGCCGCGATACAGTGGGATTGTTCTGTAACCTGTGCGGAAGAGTCAACGCCTGATTCTTATGTAATTACATATTCTGATGCAAAAATTTTATCCAAAACAGGCGTGTTGACGGTTCAGAACAGAAACGATTTTGATATTATTGTGTATTTGCTCTGCGAAGGAAAACAGGAACTCGTGTCTGGCAGGATTCCTGCAGGTGGCTGCTATTCTTTTCTGAACGTTACAGATGAAGAATACACGGTAGGCATCCATGCTGATGTTGATGAAAATACGGATATAAAAGTATTTGTATATGACGGAAAAGACACCGAACCATATACAAGATAATTGATAAGACAAAGGAATATTGAAAAAAATATTCGCAGATATTTTGGGATATGAAGTTCAGGAATGGATAATGGATTTAGAAGCATTAGGAATTCACTCATATGACTTGGATGATCTGGCACAAACACAGAAAACATTCCACTGCCGATAAAAAAGGCAGCTTTTCCCTATATCTACACGCCATAGGTATCGAAAACCTATGGCGTTTTTTATAAAATTTTTTCTTGAAAGCAAATGGCTGTTTTTCAAGTCTAATAATTATAAGAAGAAAAGGAGGTACTTTATGGATGCTTTAATAACAGAAGCTAAAAATGGAGATAAAGAAGCATTTGTCAGATTAATCCGGATGAATAAGCAGAGCCTGTATAAAACTGCCTGGATTTATCTTCGGGATGAGCAGGACATTGCAGATGCTCTGCAGAATACAATCCTATCCTGCTATGAAAATATACAGAGACTGAGAGAACCGAAGTATTTTAAAACCTGGCTGATGCGGATCCTTATAAATGAGTGCAAGGACATTCTCCGCCAAAAGAACCATGCAGCAGAACTGGATGATTTTGCAGAAGGTGTACATTGTGAAGAACTGAATCTCTGTGAATGGAAACAATTGCTTTTATGCCTGGATGAAGAAAGTAGGAAAATCGTGGAACTCTATTATTTTGATGAGTTTTCAGTTAAGGAAATCAGTGCCCTTCTTGAAATGAACAGCAATACCGTATCAACCAAACTTTCCCGGGCAAGAGCAAAATTAAAAAAGGTGATCAGGAGGTGAGACTATATGAGGGAAATCAGAAGGATTTTAAAAGAAGAAACTGCAATACCGGAAAATATTGATAAAGCCATGGAAGATGTTCTGAGTGGAATTTTAAATTCCCCAGACGAGAAAACAACGGGGGCTTTAAGTAAAAAAACAGATGGAGAAAGAACGAAAAATTCAGGAAATAAGAAAAAAATAATTCGGATTTTTCTTCCGGTAGCTGCTATATTAGGAGTTAGTACTGGTGTACTTGCAACAAATATCGGACGACTGTATAAAGAACTTGAACAACAGGGTGTCGCTGAACAGGAGGCAGCTCAAATGGTTGTCACAGAACCTGAGTCAACTGCAGAAAATGTGGAAAATATTACTTCTTATCCAATAACTCCCGAGGCGGTCGATTGGAATCAGTCCATGCTGACTGTTAAAGAAGCGTATTTTGATGGCGGCGGTTTAAGTTTTGTGGGAGAACCTTCCAATGAGGCAAAGAATTATATGATCACTTGCCGTGATCATGCAACGGTGAATGGAAAAGATGCACTGGCTTCTTTAAATAAAATAGAAGGAGAAGATCTTTATTATGGGCATATTACTTTGTATGATGACGCTTTGATTGAGAAAATATTAAATGAAGATTCTGAAGTAGAACTTTCCATGACTATTCAGGCATATCCTGTTTATGACGGTAAAATTTATTATACCTGGAAAGACACTGAAGCCTACGAAAAGATTTTTAAAATTGGTTCTTTTACAGATTCAGAAGGAAGGGTTTCTTATGCACTTCCTGCGGAGGACGTTTACAGAGGATATACGCCTCAGACTCTTACGTTAACCCTTCCATTAAAGGATGAAGTAAGGGATATCATTGAAAAATATAGAAAAGAAGGGAAATTGCAGGCTGCTGACACCGGAATAGAACCATCTTCGGGTGAGAGTATGCAGAACACAACAGATTTGGATAATTCGTCAAATACTACGAGTGTAAATGAAAAATATGATCCGGAGAAAACAATGTTACAGGTAAAGAAAAACTATGTAACAGCTTCTCTGCCAGGGAAATCAGGAACCCTTACAATAGAAGCTGATGTTACCGGGAATACTGATGACGTTTCAAAGGGAGTTCTGAAAAAATGCAATATATCAGAGAAAGACATCTGCTCCTGGTTTGGTGGGAAAGATGGATGGGAAAAATCTGTAACAGATGAAACAGTCTGGGAAAATAAAGAAAAAGGACTGCAGTTATTTATTTCGGATGGGATGATAGAGTGTGATGGATTAAGTGAAAAAGATATGGGATTTTTAGGCGAGAATACGGAAGATGAGAAATTAAATATTATAAATCAACTGTTTTCCAAAGCTGATTTATCTGGAACTTCTGTAAGAAAATCAATTAGCGACATGACGGAAGGATATGATTATTACGACACAGAAGTTATGTTGAATGGAATACCGGCAGGTGGACTTTCTCAGTATCATTACCAGGGAAGCGCAGGATTTGGTCTCAAGCCTGAAGACTGCTATTTCAAAATACCGATCCCGCTTCAGGTGAAAGAGAAAGAAACAGTTACTATGCTTCCCATGGAAGAAATTATGAAATCGGTGGAACAATATGTAAAAGAAGGAAAAATCGGATTTTTTACGGAAGAGGACACGACGGAGAAAACAGAACCAATCACGATTCCAGTTACGAAAATCCGCCTGAAATATTATATTGATGAAACTGCAGATGGAATTGTTTACAGACCTGTATGGAGTTTTTGCTGTCCCTACCAATGGAAGGATTCACCAGAAGAACAGGAATTGTTTTATATAGACGGAGAAACCGGGGCTTTGATCCGGGACGCATTTGGATGGTAGACATGAAAAACAAATTTTATGGGGAACATGACCATGGATGATGCTATAGCTTCTAAGGCAAAGTTTTCGTCATAGGCCTTGCATCTGCTTGAAGATAGTTAAGAATAGTTAAGGTACAGTTAAATGAACAGGTAAGAATTAAATGTTATTGTATAAGTACATTCTAAGAGATAACTCTTAGAAAATAATACATGAGGAGAAAAGTAAAGGAGCATTTATGAAAATAAAATGTACGTTCCATATTGCAATAGCATTCATTCTTATTCAGCTTACGGATGAATTTAGTATAGCATTTGCATATGGGATATGTGAGAAGAATCCATATGTGAGAATTCTATATGTGACATTTGCGATTTTGAGCCTGCTGACCATGATATATTTATATACGAAGTATATTATAAGAATTCAAATGCAGGATTTGTTTTTAGGAATGCCGCTTCCGAAAAAAAAGTGGTGTATAACAGCGGTATTAATGCCGGTATTAATATGCCTTTTTTATATATTTTTTACAAAGGGAACATTTGAAAAAGGAAACCTTACATATAAAGAAATCATAGATGTAGTTACAATTTCTATTTTATCATCAGGTATTAAAGCGGCAGTAACAGAAGAAATTGTCTTTCGTGGTATGATTTTAAGATTGCTTCAGAATACTTTTGGAAAGATATGTGCAGTGTTTGTTTCAAGTTTTTTATTCGCTGTTTATCATTTTGATGGGATTGATACTTCTGATATAAAAAAAGTAATTATGATGATTATTTCTGTTGAAATTGCAGGAATTGCATTGGCACTTGTTACAGAGCAGACAGGTTCTATATGGTCTTCGGTTATGATTCATTGTCTGTATAATATTCTATCAGGAGAAAGCCAGATTTTTCATATTGATGTGGCACAGAACTTTCCTGCAATATGGATGTATACTGTAAACAGTAAAAATATGTTGCTTACAGGAATTAATGGTTCGGTAGGGTTTACAGCTTCAATTCCAACAATGGCAGGATTTACCGGGATCATATTAATGGTGATTTATGATGAAAAAAAGAAAAAAACATATGGGAAAAAGTTGTAGTAAAATTATTCTTCTGATTTTAATTCTGGCAGCATGGATAGTTGTGACAGTAAGAGCGAAAAAAACTGAAGAGGGTATTATATTGACAGATGCTTACAAAAAACAGATAATGGAAAGTGCAGAGTGGAAGAAGATATTTTTACATACAGAAAATTATCCGGATATTCTTTTAGAGGATTTAAAAAGAAATCCGGAAATGCTGGAATTTGCCGAAGGATACAATGATGTACATAAGAAGTCTTCTGAAGGACTTACATTTGAGGAACGGAAGAAAAAAGTTCCTTTATTTATTCAATGGGATAAAAGATGGGGATATGAACCTTATGGAACAAGTGATATAGGAATTTCCGGATGTGGTCCGACGTGCATGGCAATGGTAATATACAGTTTAACCAGAAATACAGAGGCAACACCACCTGTGCTTGCGCAAAAATCCATGAACGAGGGATATTATGTAGAGGGTATTGGAACATCCTGGAAATTCATGAGAGAAGCTGCTTTGGATTACGGTGTAATTGCTTCGCAATTTGATATGCTGGGAGAACAGGAAATGGCCGACAGAGTTAAAGATGGAAATCTGATAATCTGTGCTATGGGTCCCGGAGATTTTACAAATTCAGGGCATTTTATTGTTATTTATGATTATTCCAGAAAGAAATTTTCTGTAAACGATCCATTCAGCTATACAAACAGTTCAAAAAAATGGGAATATACGACCCTGATTTCTCAATGTCAGCAAATATGGGTATATGCAGTTTAGAAGACGAAAGGATGAAAATGGATAATCATATTTTGGTTGTAGAAGATGATGCAGCAATTAGAGAAGGAGTGAGGATACTTCTTGAAGGTGAGGGATATATTGTTCAGGAAGCAGAGGATGGATATCAGTGTTTGAAAAAAGTATCAGATGATATTGACCTTGTTATTCTTGATATTATGATGCCGGGAATATCCGGGATAAAAACTTGTGAAGAAATTCGAAAAATCTCACATGTTCCAGTGTTGTTTCTGACAGCCAAAAGTCAGGAATCTGATAAATTACTCGGACTTATGGCAGGAGGTGATGACTATCTCGTGAAACCATTTTCGTATGCGGAACTTCTTGCCCGGGTTAAAGCGTTACTACGAAGATATCATGTATATAGTCAGACATTACAAGGTGAGAAGACAAAAGAACATTGGATTAAATATGGAAAAGTAAAAGTGAATACTCAATGTAATGAGGTATTCCGCAATGAAAAGGAAATCAGTCTCAGAGAAATGGAATACAGAATCTTATTGCTTATGATGGAAAACCCGAAAAAGGTATTCTCGGTAAAAAATCTTTATGAGAGTTTGTGGGAGGAGCCGTTCTTATATTCATCTGGAAATACTGTTATGGTGCATATCCGAAGATTACGAATGAAAATCGAAGATGATCCACAAAAGCCAAAGATGATTCAAACCGTATGGGGAAAGGGATATCGCCTTGGATAAAATTTGCGGAAATAGTTTGACAGGCAAGATAATTTGCTATCTTATGCAGGGGTTATTAGCAGGTTTATTAGTGTTAAGCGTGACATATTTCGGGGGAAAGGGGTTACTGCAACGCTTTTTCTTTCGTACAGGATATGTTTATGCTGAAGAGACAGAACGTGCAGAAGAACTTCAGGAATATGTCACACAAAATAAGTTGAGTGCATCTGATTATAAAATGTTGAAAAAATGGGGTACAGAACGAAATATTGATGACTTCACGATTTCAAGGGGAAAATGGCTGTTGTTTGATATTTCCTACAACGGAAAAATTATGTATGGCAGCAGAGAAATACCAAATCTGACATGGAGAATGTACCACAGAATTTCATTTAAGGATGGAACGGCAGATGTATATATATATGAAGGAACAGCGGATAAATATTTTAACATATTGATGGTCTTTTCTGTTGTACTTGGAGTCGCGGCGTGTATTGGAATTGTTGTATCTGGAATGTATGAGAATGTAAAATATATACAATGCCTTATGAAAGAGGTAAATATAATCAGCAGAGGAAATTTGCAGGGGAATGTAACTGTTCAGGGAACAGATGAAATTGCACAGTTAGCCAGTGGACTGGAACATATGAGACAAACATTGGTGAAAAAAGAGCAGATAGAGTATGACCTGAAGAGTGCACAGGAGAAGCTGGTGTTAGGAATGTCACATGATCTGCGTACTCCTCTGACTGGTTTGATGGCATATCTTGAGATTCTAAAAAAGCAGCAAAAAGAAGGTGCGGTTACTCAGGAATATATAAATAAAGCCTTTGATCGTGTACTTCAGATCAGAGATTTGTCGGAGCAGATGTTTGAATATTTTTTTGTAAATTCACGACACCATATAGAACTGGAACCTGCAGAAGATATTATGTGTGCTTTTGGTGATTATCTTTCTGAACTGTGTGCTTTACTGGAATATGAAGGATTTAAAGTAAATACAGATCGGTTGGAGTGGAGACAGATATCTGTATGTATAAATACAGATTTTATCGGCAGAATTATGAATAATATTATTTCTAATATTGAAAAATATGGAAAACATGAAAATGAGGTATGTATACAGCTTTGTTATGGGAATGAAGAAGTAGGAATCAGTATTCAAAATAGTATTACCAGGTTTGATTCTGAGCATCAAAAAACAGGGATTGGGTTGCAGAATATTTCTATTATGATGGAGCAGATGGATGGGCGAATGGAAGTTAACGCAGACGATTTAACTTATTGTATAGTTTTGTATTTTCCAGAGAAAAAAGAGTATCATAAAATTTCAAAAGTATAGAGAAATCTGTTGGCATAGACGCCTGCTCAGGCAGACAATCATAAACAAGGTATCCGCAGAGTAGAAAATTATTTACACGCCATAGGCATTGGAAAAAACCTATGGCGCTTTTTATGTCCATTTCTGAAGGAATACCGGAAATAAAACTGGCAAAAGTAAAAATGAAGATGGAGTTTCAGAGGGAAAGTGAAGGAGTACTACTCTGAGTGAAATCTACATAACATGATCCACTTGAAAAATCACCTGTTCTTTTTAAAATTTTGTGCATGTTTTGTATTATATCTTTTATGTAAATTCAGTATAAACAGAGTTATTATAATGACGTAAAATCCAAAAAAATCAGAGAAAATTGTTGAGGTACATAGCATGAAATCTAAGTACATGGCAGTAATACCGTTTTTGTTTGCTTTTGGGATATTACTGATATCAGGATGTTCAGTTACAACACAGAAAAGTACATCTTCACAGGAAAATATGCCAGAGATAATCATTGGAAGTGACGATTTTCCACCTTTTAATTATTCCGATGAAAATGGGGAACCGGCAGGGATTGATGTTGACATTGCAAATGAAGCTCTGGGGCGCCTTGGTTATAAGCCGGTATTTACAAAGATTGTATGGGATGATAAAGATAAAGACCTGGAAAATAAGGAGATAGACTGTTTATGGGGGTGCTTTTCCATGGATGGCCGGGAGAATGATTATAAGTGGGCAGGTCCATATATGGTGAGCCGGCAGGTCGTTGCAGTCAATGAAAACAGTAATATAAAGAAGCTTAGTGATCTGTCGGGAAAAGTAATCGCAGTACAGGCTTCCACAAAGCCTGAGGATATCTTTCTTAACAGGATGAATCCTGCTATTCCATTGGTAAAAGATGTGTATAGCTTAGAAAACCGAAAACTGCTTTTTACCTCTCTTGGAAAAGGTTATGTTGATGCCATAGCAGCTCATGAAACCTCCGTACAATAGTATATAAAAGATTACGGGGCAAAGATAAGAATCCTGGACGAAGCTATCCTGACTACAGGAATTGGAGTAGCTTTTCCTGAAAACACGGATAGTGAACTTCCGGAAAAACTCACAGAAATCTTTAAAGAAATGAGAAAAGATGGAAGTGAAGAGAAAATTCTAAAAAAATATCTTCCCGAAACCAGTGGATATCTGGAGGTGGACAAAATTGAAAATAACTAAACTGTCCAGACGGCAGACTCAAATCATCATTATTACTACAGGACTGCTTCTGTTTCTGATAACTATAGTTTATTCTGTAAAAACCGATATAAAAGCAGTTGCCAGGCAAATGGACGAGACTCTGAAATATGTGAAAGAACAATGTTATATTTATAACAGATATAATGAAGCATCCCAAACAAAAGGTTTAATACGTGCAATTGAAAATGCTCAGCAGGTTAATCGTAATCTGACGTATACAAAGGATGAAGTTACGAAGGATAAGCTGAAAACATATGCAGAGGAGCAGAAACTTACCGGAATTATTATACTTGATGTAAACGGAAAGGTAAAATGTGAATACAGTACAGACAATCTTAATTCCCGGGCTTTACAGAATGAGATTCAAAAGAAAACAGTACTTGATGTAGTTGCTTATCCCCGAAAAACATATGCTGCAAGTATCGTTCTTGAGGATGGATCACAGGTGGATCTGGCTGCATATGGACGTTCTGACGAAAAAGGCATAATTATTACTTTTTATCATACAACGGCTGAGTATGCCAGAAACTATAATCTTACGATCCAGAGCCTTTTTAGTGGCTATGATACATATTCCAGCGGAATGATTGTTGTAACAGATGGAAAAAATGTGGTTGCTTCAAACGACGAAAATCTGATTGGACTGAGCTCTGAAGGTATTAATATTATCCAACAGGTAAAACAGAAACCAGCTAACAAACTGGTCCGTGTTTCAGACAGAAAATGTAGATATATTGGCAGAATGACTAAGGGGCGTGATTATTATGTTTATATGTTTATAGATGAGCAAATGGCGTTTGCTTCTGTTTTTAAAAACCTGTTGGTCGTGTTACTGTTGTATATCTTTGTGGTTGCTTCCGTATTTGCCTTCCGCAGGAGATCAAATGCGCAATTGTTGAAGATTCAGATGATGCAGGAAGAAGCCTATAAGCAGAAACTTTTGCAAGAAGCTCAGAGGGCTGACATGGCAAATAATGCAAAAACAGAATTTCTGCAGCGAATGAGTCATGATATCCGAACTCCTATTAACGGAATCCGTGGCATGATCGAGGTAGCTGATTATTATAAAGATGATTTAAAAAAGCAAGATGAGTGCCGCAGGAAAATATGGGATGCTTCAGGATACCTGTTGGAGCTTATTAATGAAGTGCTTGATATGAGCAAACTGGAATCAGAGGAAATTGTGTTGGAAAATAAGGATTTTGATATTAACAGGCTACTGCATGAAATAAGAGAAGTTATAGAAAAGCAGGTGTATGAACGCGGAATCAGCTTATCTGAAAAAGAATACAATCTGGAATATAGATATTTGAATGGGAGTCCGGTTCATTTAAAAAGAATCCTTATGAATATCATAAGTAATGCTGTCAAGTATAATAAAGAAAAAGGAGAGATACTGCTCAGCTATTATGAAACACAGGCGGATGACAGACATATACTGTTTGAGTTTCACTGCAAGGATACCGGAGTTGGGATGAGTAAAGAATTTCAGAATCATATTTTCGAACCATTTACTCAGGAAACAGGCGGTGCAAGATCTGTTTATGGAGGAACAGGACTTGGTATGCCAATTACAAAAAAACTGGTAGAGAAAATGGGCGGTACAATTAAGTTTAAAAGTGAGAAAAATGTAGGAACCACATTCATGGTACAGCTTCCATTCCTTATTTCTGCTGATATGAAGCAGTCAGAAAGGCAGGAAGACGATGTATCAATTGAAGGTATGAGAATCCTTTTGGCCGAAGATAATGAATTGAACATGGAAATTGCGGAATTCCTTCTGACAAATGCAGGAGCAGAAATTATAAAGGCTTCAAACGGTAAAGAAGCTGTTGAAGCATTTGAAAAATCAGGTGTTGGTGAGATCAATGTAATTCTGATGGATATTATGATGCCAGTTATGGATGGCCTGGAAGCTACCAGAGAAATACGCACAATGAACAGAAGTGATGCATCTGCTGTTGTGATTATAGCCATGACAGCAAATGCCTTTGCAGAAGACAAGAGTAAAGCGTTGAAAGCCGGAATGGACGAATATCTTACCAAACCACTGGAGTCAGAAAAACTGATTCATGCATTAAGCAGATATAAATACAATTAACAGTAACATTCTTAATAACCTGATTCAGCCATAGAAACAGGACGTGGTACTGAATAATGATATGCCCCTCTGCCGATACTTGTTAACTGATGCATTTTGTTTATATATTCCCTTATTTTGTACATGGACTCTTTTATATAAAAGGTGTATAGTGAATAAAAATTATATGATAAGGTTTGTTAAATTTCAGGACAGACCAGAAATATTGATCAATAAAAGAAAAAACCAGATTCATATCATCTGTCGGGAAATATCTCATTATTACCGCGCACTTAATTATGCCATACATCATATGGAAGAGGATGAATTTCAATATCAAGAGCATGTCTGTTTTGAAAGAAACGGTCTTATGCTGGATTGTTCCAGAAATGCTGTATTTACAGTTGAAAAGGTGAAATTCCTGATCAGGACACTGGCAAAACTTGGAATGAATGTACTTATGCCTTATACAGAAGATACCTATGAAGTGGCCGGGAATGGATAAGATTCGGGATTCTGCGGACATTCTCCAGCCTGAAAAAGAGGAAACTTATCAGTTTATTGAAAAGCTGCTCAGCTCAGTAAAAGAGAGTTTTTCTACTAACAGGGTACATCTTGGAATGGATGAGGCTGTCATGCTGGGACTTGGAAATTATCTAAAAGAAAATGGATATAAAAAAGGGTCACTGATAATCAGGGAACATTGTAACAGGGTCGTAGATATTTGCAGAAAATTAGAATTAAAGCCTATGATATGGAGTGACATGTACATTACAGCAAATTCTACAGGCGGATACTATGATCTGCCCGAAAATACGGACTGCTCCAAATGGGAAAAACCGAAAAAAGATTTAGGATTAGTATATTGGGACTATTATCATGATGATACCAGAACCTATGAAAAAATGCTGGATATCCATGCGCAGCTTTCGGATAACGTTATTTTTGCAGGAGGTTCTTGGATTTGGAACGGAATTTCCCCCAATTATTCTAAGACCTATGCGTGTACCAAAGCAGCTCTTTCTACTTGTAAAAAATACAATATAAAAGAGGTTCTCTGTACAGCATGGATGGATAATGGTGCAGAAACCCCGATGGATGCTTTGCTTCCGGGACTTGTACTTTTTGCATACCTTGATTTTCACAGAGACTATGACGAAACAATCCTTAAGCAGGAGTTCAGGAACTGCACAGGCGGAGAATTTGATGATTTTATGGCACTTGACAATTTTGATTCTTTATTCTTAAATTCGAAAGAGAATAAAGAGGCTCAAAATCCTTCAAAATATCTGTTATACCAGGATCCAATGTTAGGCATTTTTGATTATCATGTGAAAGAATCAGGTGTCAATACAAAATCTTACTACCAAAACATACAGAAATATATGAAGGAATGTGCAAAAAAAGCAGGAAAATATCAGCTTTTATTTTCATTTTATGAAAAACTGGCGGCGGTATTAGCTGATAAAGCCGATTTGGGTATGTGTATAAAATCAGCATATGACAGATCGGACAGAGCAGCGTTAAAAGATATCAGTCAGAATGTTATTCCTGAAATCATCTGCAATCTGACAGATATGAAATCATCAAGAGAAAAAATCTGGATGAACGATGCAAAGCCATTTGGTTATGAGATCCTGGATATAAAAATCGGTGGCGTGATTACAAGACTTAAAAGTACAGGATACCGGATTGACAATTATCTGAATGGAAATGTGCTTCGTCTGGAAGAGCTGGAAGAGGAAAGACTTCCCTATTTTACCAAAGGAATGGACAAGCGGGAGAACTTATGGAATCGCATCATCAGTGGATGTG
>NZ_JBWJVP010000309.1:0-6372 GCF_056339915.1 Blautia sp. ZXY-1-B12
CTTTGCTATTTTAACATGTTGTCTTCTGTTTGTCAAGAACTTTTTTAATAAGTTTTTTCAAACTTTTTCAACATTTGTTCTTTTCAACAGCTTTTCAAGTTTATCATAACCTTTTCGCTTTGTCAAGAACTTTTTTACTTTCTTTTCCCAAGAAAGAACGGAGAAGGAGGGATTTGAACCCTCGCGCCGCTATTAACGACCTACTCCCTTTCCAGGGGAGCCCCTTCGGCCAGCTTGGGTACTTCTCCAAATTGCCCTAGATTCGTCGTTTCACAGAAACAACTTTCTTCACACTCTCGTGTCTTTATTTAGTTCTCTTCGTTTTCACCGAAGAACCTTTTTGCATTATATCACACTTTGTATTTGTTTGTCAAGTACTTTTTTCAAAACTTTTTAAGTGACTTGGCAAGCGGAGAGAGTGGGATTCGAACCCACGCGCCCTTGCGGACAAACGGTTTTCAAGACCGCCTCGTTATGACCACTTCGATATCTCTCCATATGTTGTTGACTGCGTTCGTTGTGTTCTCACCGCCGACGCAAGTGATATTCTAGCATCAATACCCGCATCTGTCAACAACTTTTTTACATTTTTTTCAATTTTTATTTTTATCTTCCCAGATTTCCCATAAAACCCGCTAAAATACGGCATTTTTCAATCACAAAACATTCTTTAATGTTTCAAAAATGCTTCCGCGATATCAAGATCCTCCGGTGTTGTGATCTTAATATTCTGATAAGATCCCTCTGCCAGAGCAACCTTTGCCCCTGTCTCCTGCTCTACTACCATGGCATCATCTGTAATTTTGCTCATATCTTTCTGACGAATGCTGTCATGAGCCTCACGTATCAGTGAATACAAAAAAATCTGCGGGGTCTGAATTGTCCACACACACTTTCTGTTTGGAGTTTCTTTTACATATCCCTCTTCATCAGAAAGTTTGACTGTATCTTTAGAAGGCATACCAATCACACATGCACCTGTTTCCTTCACTTTCTGCAGACCACGTTTAAGAATTTCTTCTGTCACAAAAGGTCTTGCACCGTCATGGATCAATACATATTCACAGTCTCTGCATTCACAAAGACCTGCATAGACAGAATCATAGCGTTCTTTTCCTCCCGGGATTACTGCCGATACCTTTGTAAATCCATATTTTTTCACGATTTCTTCTTTACAGTAGGAGATAGATTCCTCTCCTGTCACAAGAATAATATCCTGAATCAGCGGACTTTCCTGAAAACAGCGCAGGGAATAATACAGAACCGGGTATCCCTGTATCTCCAGAAACTGCTTCTGTACTTTACTGTGCATTCTTTTTCCCTGCCCTGCCGCCAGAACAATGGCCGTATTTCTTTCTGACATCTCAACGCTCTCCCAGTTTAAGATTCGGCACAGCATTCAGATCCCAGCCATGACGTGTACCTTTAATATATTCATAATAAGCAGCTACTCCGATCATTGCTGCATTGTCTGTACAGAAGATCGGTGACGGCCGATAAAAACTGTAATTATTTTTCTTACATGCTTCTTCCATTGCCGCTCTTAACGTTCCATTCGAAGCCACTCCGCCTGCAATTGCAATCTTAGTCATCCCATAATCTTTGGCTGCAAGCATTGTATGCTCCACCAGCACATCAACTACCGCTTTCTGGAAAGATGCTGCCAGATCTGCTCTGTTTATCTCTTCTCCGGTCATCTGCGCATGATTAATATAATTCAACACTGCTGATTTTACACCACTGAAGCTGAAATCGTACGGACAATCTCCAATTTTAGCTTTTGGAAACTCAATTGCATTGGGATTTCCCTCTTTAGAGAGCTTGTCTACCTTTGGTCCTCCCGGATATCCCAGTCCGATAGCTCTTGCAACTTTGTCAAAAGCTTCGCCTGCAGCATCATCACGGGTACGTCCCAGGATTTCAAATTCTCCATAATCCTTAACGATCACAAGGTGTGTATGTCCTCCTGACACGATCAGACATAAAAATGGAGGTTCAAGATCCGGATGTTCAATATAATTTGCTGACACATGGCCCTCAATATGGTGGACCCCTACCAGTGGAAGCTTCTTTGCATAAGCAATTGCCTTCGCCTCAGCAACGCCCACAAGAAGTGCACCTACAAGTCCCGGACCATAAGTGACACCAATTGCATCCAGATCATCAAGAGTTACATCTGCATCTGCCAGTGCCTGTTCAATTACCTGGTTAATCTTTTCAATATGTTTACGGGAAGCAATTTCCGGAACTACCCCACCGTATAAAGTATGAAGAGCGATCTGTGAAGAGATCACATTTGACAGAATAGTTCTTCCGTTTTTGACAACAGAAGCTGCAGTCTCATCACAGGAACTCTCAATTGCAAGAATTAATGTATCTTTCATTTTCTGTTCCTCATATATCCGACGGATAAGTCATCCGTTTTACTACTTGTACATAATCAGTTTCAGTGACATATTATTCCTCAAAATTCAATTCCAGACTCTTTCCGTCTTTTCCCGGATATGCATTTGGAAAAATTTCACGAACTTTATCCATAAACTCATCCGGTCTGACCAGAGACGGACTGTAATGTGTCAGCCACATCTCCTTTACCCGGGCATCACGGGCCAAAACCGCCGCCTCACGGAAAGTCATATGCTTGTATCCGCGTGCTTTGTCTGCTTTGTCATCTTCTCCGTACATTCCTTCACAGATAAACAGATCCGATTCCTTTGCATTTCGCAGGATAGATTCTGTTGGTCTGGTATCTGTTGTATAAGTAAGCCTGATTCCTTTTCTCGCAGGTCCAAGTACCATCTCCGGTGTATAGGTAATACCGTCTGCTTCGATGGTCTGCCCTTTCTGGAGCGGATTCCAGTATTTCAGTGGAATATCCTGCTCTTTCGCTCTCTCAGCCGAGAATTTTCCCTGGCGGAGAATCTCAAGGGTATAGCCATAACAGAGTACATTGTGGTTCACTTTAAAAGCCGTAATACGATAGCCATTTAATTCAATGACCTGCTCCGGCTGTGTAATCTCAATAAATTTAATTTCAAACGGAAGCTCCGGTGCAATGACGCGAAGTGCATTGACTACTCTCTCCAGACCTTTGGGACCTACCAGAGTCAATGGTTCTGTGCGGTCTGCATTTCCCATAGTAAGAAGAAGTCCCGGAAGCCCGCTGATATGATCTCCATGATAATGAGTAAAACAAATCACATCAATAGGTTTAAAGCTCCATCCCTTCTCCTTAATTGCTACCTGAGTACCTTCACCACAGTCAATGAGCAGACTGCTCCCGTTATATCTTGTCATAAGCGCAGTCAACCATCTGCGCGGCAGAGGCATCATTCCACCGGTTCCAACTAAACATACATCTAACATATATTCCCTCTATTTTCCAGCTTCCGGCAATTCCCTTAAAAGGTGTATGGTCCGGCTGCTGATTTTTTCTGCTTTCATTTCTTTTTCATTCGGGATGTCTGGTCATAAGCAGCGCATCCTCCACAGGATCACTGTAATATGCCTTACGTATTCCATCTCCGGTAAATCCCATACGTTCATAGAGACGGATTGCAGTCTCATTTCCCACACGTACTTCCAGATGGATTGTCGTAACCTCCCTCTCTGCTGCAAGGCGGATCAGGCTCTGCATCAGAAAAGCGCCAATTCCTTCTTTTTGTCTGTCCCTGCGCACAGCCACATTGGTAATATCTCCCTCATCCAGAACCATAAGAAGACCGCAGTAACCCAGAATCTTTTCTTTCTCTTCCACCACCAGAAACATGGCATCATCCCTGGTCAGAAAAGTAAAAAAACCTTCTTTTGTCCATGGCACATGAAAAAGATCCTGCTCAATCTCCATTACCTGATCCAGGTCATCCACAAGCATTTCCCGCAGGATCATATTTTTGTACCTGCCGGTTTCTGCTCTTTTTCTCTCTCTGCACGCTCACGCTCTGCCTGGGAAACGCGGAGATATTCCGGGATATGTTCCATAGCAGTCTCTGTGCGTCCTTCTTTATAATAAATACTGCCAAGAGCTGCCACTGCCGCTGCTCTCTGTTTATTTACATGAGCCGGTGCAAAAGAATACGGAACCTGCAGTTTCTCTGCGATCAGTTCACGAAATACAGGTACACCGTCTCCCAAAAATGTAACCATCTCTCCTCTCTGATTCAGTTCTTCCAGCAGTTCCTCGATCGGTGCTGCCCACTGTTCTCTCAAAGTCATAAGCTGATGCTCTTCAAATCTGTAAATTCCTGTATATACCTGCTTTCTTCTGGCATCCATGATCGGACAGATCAATCCCTGTGCATCATAAAGATTATATGCCAGTGCATCTACTGTCGGTACTGCTACCAATGGTTTCTTCAGGGCAAGTCCCAGGCCTTTGGCTGTTGCCGAGCCGATACGGAGTCCTGTAAAGGATCCCGGTCCCGCTGCCACTGCAATAGCATCTACGGATTCCAGTTCCAGTTCCGTCATCTTCACAATCTCATCTAACATCGGAAGCAAAGTCTGAGAATGTGTTTTCTTATAATTTACAGTATACTCAGCCAGTAATGTATCATCTTCCACAACTGCTACAGATGCAACAATTCCTGAGCTGTCCAAAGCTAAAATTTTCATTTCTACCTCCTAACTGTTCTCCGGACCAATCACTGTAATCCTTCTATAATCAAAGCCTTTCTCCAGATCTTTCTCTATGGTTACTTTGATCAGCTTTTCCGGAAGGATTTCTTCAATCAGATCAGCCCATTCGATCAGACAGATTCCCTGTCCGAAGAAATAATCGTCATATCCGATTTCTTCCATTTCCTCAATGTCACCGATACGGTAAACATCAAAATGATATAAAGGAAGACGTCCGCTTTCGTATTCCTGAATGATCGTGAATGTCGGGCTGCAGAATAGGCTCTGTGATTCCAAGCCCTGCCGCAACTCCCTGGGTAAATACGGTTTTTCCAACTCCAAGATCACCTGTCAGAGTATAAATCTGACCCGGTTTTGCATTCTCTCCGATCTTCTTTCCCACCTCAAATGTTTCCTGTGGTGTTTTTGTCTCTATAATCATCTTTTCCACCTTTTTCTTGCAGAATTGTTCTTTGCATATTATAATAGAGCGAACAGCGAAATACAATACTTTTTGAAAAGGAGACTTGAAACTATGGCAAATCCGATAGTTACAATTACCATGGATAATGGCGATGTGATGAAAGCAGAATTATATCCTGAGATTGCACCGAATACAGTTAATAACTTTATCAGTCTTGTAAAAAAAGGCTTCTATGACGGACTTATTTTCCATCGTGTGATCAACGGTTTCATGATCCAGGGAGGATGCCCGGACGGAACAGGTATGGGCGGTCCGGGATACAGCATTAAGGGTGAATTCACTCAGAACAGATTTAAAAATGATCTGAAACATACTGCAGGTGTTCTTTCCATGGCACGCGCCATGCATCCAAACTCAGCAGGAAGCCAGTTCTTTATCATGCACAAAGATGCTCCGCATCTTGACGGTGCTTATGCTGCATTCGGCAAGATCACTGAAGGAATGGATGTTGTAAACCGTATTGCAGAAGAAGATACCGATTACAGCGACCGTCCGCTTGACGAGCAGAAAATCAAATCCATGACAGTAGAAACTTTCGGTGTTGATTATCCGGAACCGGAGAAATGCTGATTCGCTGACTGTTTATGCCCCATGCAGTTTTCAGGCTGCATGGGGCATATTTCATCAGTCCGTAAATACTTTCACTTCACCGTCAATCACTGAATAGTAAATATCTTTCTCTTTCTTCATCTTCGCTCTTCCATTTGTTCCCTCGGTGATTGCTTTTTCTACAAATGCAATCTGATCCGCCGGAACCAGCAAATGCAGAACTACCCTGTCAGTGTATTCAGAATCAAGGATCGGTAATTTCTGTTCTCCGGCAATATACTGGATCTTGCCTATCCCGGTATAATCCGTAACTACTTCCATAGAAATTCCGTAGGTTTTCTCAATCACTGTGCTGGCGGCAAGACCTTCCTGCAGACTCCTGGAATATGCTCTGACAAGACCTCCTGTTCCAAGAAGTATCCCTCCAAAATATCTGGTAACTACTGCTGCCACATTATAAATATCTTCCCCCAGGATTACATCCAGCATTGGTCTTCCCGCAGTGCCTGACGGCTCACCATCGTCACTGCATCTGGTATATTCCCTGTTCTTTCCCACCGAATATACATAGCAGTTATGTCTGGCATCCCAATATTTCTTCTTCATTTCCTCTATAAAGGCCAGTGCCTCCTCTTCGGTCTGTACAGGACGCACTGTAGCAATAAATCTGGATTTCTTTTCCACGATCTCGCCTTCCCCGCCCTCGTAAACTGTCTTATATT
>NZ_JBWJVP010000310.1:0-10729 GCF_056339915.1 Blautia sp. ZXY-1-B12
TCTTGTATAATGAAAGGAGAACTGAAAAAATCTGTACTGCAGTCGTTGAAAGAGTTTCAGGCAAGGGCAAAAGCACAGGAGCAGGAAAATAAAGAAGTAGAAAAATCCAAAGCACATAAGAAGGGGGATGTAGAATTATGATGAATCTGGCAATGAACTTTGATACAGACGAATGTTCAGTAACGGCAATGTTTGATAAAGGAAACAGAAATGACACAATGGAAGCAATCGACCATATCATTCCATTTCTAAAAGGGGATGCGGATATGATTAGGCTTGTCTGCAATACCCTAAGAAAGCTGTTATGCATGAGTGATGAAGGCTATGAGACTTTTCTTATGGACTTGGAAGATTATAAATCGGAACTGGAAGAGAGGGAATGAATTCAAGCCAGAGTGCAGTATAGCAGGTGAAAGATGAGAAGCGAAGGAAAAAGTGTCAGCATTGAGAAGTGTTAACAGGTATATATTGGAAGAATTCAGCCAGGGGAACTCTGGCTGATATAAAAACACATCTGCAGAAATAGTGACTGAAGAAATTTTGAGTAGTGGAATTGGGAAGAAGTATTTAGATACTATAATAAAGAGATTAGCTGGCTTGTATACTAACAGAGAGGACATAGTAAACAGATTTGCGTTATTATCAGGGATTGTAGGGAGATTCCGAAGAGCTTTTGTTCAGATGATGAAACAATAGGATTGGTACAGGAAATATATGGAACAAAAGTTAATAAAGGGATTTGTTGCGTTTTCTGCTATAATAATCTGCCAGCAAAGAATGTGTTGTCTGAATATGTTTGTGATTATAAGAAACGAGCAGGGTTATTTCAAAGATCAGCAGATTTAGAGTAGTTCTTTTTTTTCTGAGAGAAAATTAAAAATCGTTTTTGGTTCTTCTGGAGAGTGATTATAGCGTTTGGGAAACATCCGGAGAAACCATTACCTCAGAGTGTCGTAAAGTTCTTTATCAAAGAAGGCTTTGAGATGCCCTTTCTTTTTTATGCAAATCTTTTCTCTTGTCTACATATATAAACCTAAGAAAAAGCTTGACGTTTAAATATTACAAGTGTAATATTTAAGAAAATATGAAAAAAGGAGAAATAAAACTATATGAGAAAAAAGAAAAGAAAAAAACACACGAAGATTATTACAAAAATAGTTTTATTTAGCGGTATATTGATTGGTGGTGGAATCGGTATTGTAACAATAATGAATTGTAATGTTCCTGAAAAAAGACTAATGGAATATATGAAATATATTGAAAAAGGGGAATATGAGCAAATGTATGCCATGCTGGATCAGAAAAAAAGCAGCATGAACAGTAAGGAAGAATTTATAGAACGAAATTCTAAAATATATGAAGGCATTGAGATGTCTGATCTGTCCATAACCGATATTACAGTAAAAAGACAAGAAAACGGAAATGCGGCAGTTTCCTATACAACAAATATGCAGACTGCTGGAGGAAATGTAGAATTTACCAACGATGCGGTATTTTCACATGATTGGACAGGATATCATTTAATCTGGCAGGATCAGTTGATTTTTCCAGAGTTATCTGCAACGGATAAAGTTCAGGTAACGTCAGAAGAAGCAAAGAGAGGAGATATTTTAGACAGAAATGGTCGTCAGTTGGCTGGAGAGGGAACTGCATCTTCGGTAGGAATTGTTCCGGGCAGGATGGAGAACAGAGAAGATACAATAAAAAAACTGGCAGAGTATCTTGGAATTGGAGCAGACGAAATTGAGGATAAGTTAAAAGCCGGTTGGGTAAAAGCAGATTCTTTTGTACCAGTAGCAACAATTCCTAAAATACAAGAGGTCGATCTTTTGACAGTGAATCCGGATAAAACTGTTCTGGAAGAAAAAGAAAAGCAGGACACATTATTGAAGATTCCAGGTATTATGTTATCTGATGTAAAAGTACGAACTTATTATCTAAAAGAAGCTGCCTCTCATCTGGTAGGGTATGTACAGAGCGGTTACAGCCGAAGATTTGCAGGAACATAAAGGGGAAGGGTATCGTACAAACAGTGTGATTGGAAAGACTGGACTGGAAACGCTTTATGAAAAAGAACTAAAAGGAACGGATGGGTGTGAAATCTGTATTGTAGATGCAAATGGAAATAAAAAAAGTGTTATTGCATATGAGCCTAGAAAAGATGGAGAAGATATCCATACTACGATTGATGGTGATCTTCAAAGTACTCTTTATGAACAATTTAAAGAAGACAGAGGATGTTCTGTAGCTTTGAATCCTTATACAGGGGAAGTATTGGCGTTGGTAAGTACGCCATCTTATGATAATAATGATTTTGTACGTGGAATGGACAACAGCCAGTGGAGTGCATTAAATGAAAATGAAGACAGGCCTTTATACAACCGCTTTCGCCAGACATGGTGTCCTGGCTCAACTTTTAAACCTGTAATTGCTGCAATTGGATTAAAAGTGGGGGCATTTACTGCAAATGACGATTTTGGAAATGAGGGTCTGGCGTGGCAGAAAGATTCCTCGTGGGGAGATTATACAGTGACTACACTTCATGATTATGAACCTGTGATCTTGAAAAATGCGCTTATTTATTCAGATAATATTTATTTTGCAAAAGCAGCATTAAAAATTGGTGCGGATCAACTGATGCAGTCTCTAAATCAAATAGGATTTAATCAGGAACTTCCATTTGATATTAAAATGTCAGAGTCCCAATATTCTAATATGGACAAGATAGAAACAGAAATCCAGCTTGCTGACAGTGGGTATGGACAGGGACAGATTCTGGTAAATCCTTTGCATCTTGCAAGCATTTATACGGCTTTTCTAAATGATGGAAATATGATAAAGCCATATCTTCACGCGGATGGTGGAAGCACTTCCAGTGAAATCTGGATAAAAGATGCTTTTTCACCACAAATTGTTTCGGAGGTTATGGAGGGGTTAGAGGGTGTAGTGAATAACCCGGAAGGAACTGGTTATGGAGCATGCCGGGAAGACATTAGATTAGCAGGAAAAACCGGAACAGCGGAACTGAAAGCTACAAAAGAAGATACATCTGGAACAGAAATTGGCTGGTTTACAGTTTTTACTACAGATAGAGATACAAAGAATCCTATTTTGCTCATCAGTATGGTAGAGAATGTGAAAGATATTGGAGGAAGCGGTTATGTGGTGGAAAAGGATAAGGCGATACTGGATGAATATCTTGGTAATGAATAATTTTTACCTTTAAATATTACAAATGTAAGAGGAAAATGATATGAAAAAAATTTGGAAAATATTTGTGGGAGTTATTTTTCTTGCTGTCTGTAGTGGATGTGGCATAAAGAAAGAGCAGAAAAAGACAATTGAAGATACGAAAGAAAAAATTTACAGAGAGTGTGAAATGCTGGCAGAAGGCTATCGGAACATATATGAGAATGCTGTGAAAAAAAATGCACTATATGAGCTGAGTACAATACAAAAAAGTATGGATTATTTTGGAAAATATGGATATGCAGTAATTGATTCCTACAATCAGCTGGATATGGTTCAAAGTATTAAAGTAGATGATTTTTTGAAAAAAGCAGAAAAAGAGAAGAATGGAAAAACTACTATATTTCAAGTTATAGCAGGGGATCATTTTATCCGGTATGATCTGAAAACCAAACAGGGGAAAATAGACGTTGAAGTAAGCTCTTTTAAATGGAAAGAGGACACTTGGCAGGAAACATATTATCATGAGTTTAGAGCTAATTCATGGAAATATACAGAAAACGGGTATTTCTTTATAGAAGAATATCATCCGGCAGGATATGATGGACCGTCTGGATATCGGGCCTTTCGGGTAGTGCCGTTAAATAAAAAATGCAGGGAGCTGAATCGAAAATATATACTTCCTTTTGGATATACACTTAATAAATTGTTTACTTCTAATTGGAGTGAAAAAAATTATGATGGAATAAATTTTTATGATGTTTTTGACCGTTTACTTTCAATGGAAGAAAAAACTGATGAATTTAAGGAAGGAAAGACTTATGAAATCCCAAAAGAATCATTTGAAGCGATATTTCAAAAATATTTTAATATAAGCGCAGAGATACTGCAGACAGGAACGGTATTTCACACGGAAACACAGACATATCGGTATCGAACCAGAGGAATCGTATATGATTTTGCTCCCACACCATATATTCCATATCCGGAAGTTGTTTCCTACATAGAAAATCAAGATGGAACAATAACACTGGAAGTAAATGCGGTATGGCCACAAAAAGAATTAGATCAGGCGTTTTGTCATAGCGTAACCATTCGGCTGTTAGATAAAGATAGATTTCAATATGTATCCAATTATGTATCAAGGTCAGAAATAGAGGTTACCTGGTATACGGAAAGATTATCAGACGAAAAGTGGGAGGAATGTTATGGAGATAATTGATATGAGTACAAAAAGAAAACTGAAAAAGATGGTGAGTGTTTTATTTATTTTGGGATGCTTTTTCATAGGAAATACAAAATGTAAAGGGGCTGATTTAGAATATATTTCACAGGAAACTGCGAATTATGCTGTACAAGAAAGAGGATATGATTTGCCAGTAGATGAAGTCGTGAAAGAAGAAGCTATTGAAGATTGTAAGAATGTTATGAATCAGATGAAAGCCATTTATCAAAAGGCGGATAAAGGAACTTCATCGAATGTAGTAGTTTCTGAGACAGTAATGGAAAAAATGCAGGAAGTATTAAAGGAAAAAAATGTCCCTGTTATTACATCAGCGCCGTATTCAAATATGGCTAATTATTCTAAAATGGAAGAATTTCTTTTCAGGGCAGAACAGGATCTGCCAGGAGATATCGTCTTATATAGGATTAACAGGGATGGTGGGATAGAAAGACTCAAATTCAATTATGATGGGACAGATATGTATTTGTTGGCTGCGAAAGTTGTTTGGGGTATGAACGACAATCCATCTATTGTATATGTTTCGTATACAAGGATAGAAGAATGGAAATATACAGAAAAAGGCTGGTTTGGTTATACGCTATGTGTTCCAAAATATCCGGAAGTATCAGAAGCGGTTGATGGCAGTTCTATGATAAGAATTAAACCTTTAAGTGATGAATGCAGGGAAGTTTCAAAGAGGTGTGTGTATTTGCTTGGATATCAGGGGAATAATCTTTTATGTTCTGATTGGGATAGATCTGATATGGAAGGGTTAGATTATAATGGTTTATATGAATATTTATATCGAATGAAATACGGGGAGAGATATGAGTTTTCAGGTAACTCAAGTGGAATTCCGGCAGAAGAGTTTGAAAATCTGATAATGGAGTTTTTGCCGATAACAGCGGAGCAAATTAAAAAATGGGCAGCATTTGATTCGGAACATCAAACTTATGACTGGGAACGATTAGGTTGTTTAAATTATAGCCCTACTTATTTTGGAACATCTTTACCGGAGGTCGTTGAAATAAGAGATAGCGGAGAGGGAAACAATGTGCTGGTTGTTGATGCTGTATGTGATACATTTATATGTAATGATGCCGTTATTACAAGTGAGCTGACTGTTAAGCTCAACGATGATAAGAGTTTTAAATATATGGGGAATAAAATTCTGAATAATGGTACGAAAGAAGTTCCCAAATATCAATATAGAATAAAAAGAAAGAACTGATAACAACTATCAGCCCTTTCATATTTGTTAATTCCATATATGTAATTTTTTTAAGATATCAGAAGTGATTTCAAATGCTTTTTTGCCAGTTGCATTAGAATCACTTTGGATATTGGTTGCAAAATAATAGCTGTTATCGGAAGTTTCTACATATCCGATAAACCAGCCGTTGATATCCTGTCCGTTGACACGACCGGTTCCAGTTTTTCCGTAGAAATTACCATTAGGTGTACTGGCAATTTTTATAGCATTTTTAACAGAAAATACATTTTGGGAATTTAGATGGAATTCATTTGTGTTAAATTTTTTCAATAATGTTACTTGCTCTAAAGGCGAGATTTTTAATGAAAAATCGGACCAGTATAAATCCAGATTTGAACTGGTTGTCTGGTTTCCATATTCTATTTTATTCAAAAATTCCTGGACTCTGTTAATTCCGAGCTGCGAATCAATTGCCTGGAAATACCAGTTAACGGAATTTTGCATAGCAGAGTTTAAATCCTGATCAGCTTCCCAGGATGGAAAAGGAAAGGCATCACCATTCCATGTCATGGAAGAGTGTTCTGGTGTGATGATTTCGGATTCCAACCCTAATAATGCATCGTATATTTTGTAGGTAGACTCTGGCGGAATACGTTTGGTGGCTTCTTCAAGATCGTATATTTTCCAGGAATCCAAATTATTGTCATACAAAACAAATGATCCATCATATGTTCCAAATGTTTCGGATATATCTAACAGGGAGATATTTTTGTCTGTATCACTAAAATGATATACGCTTTGAGTAGAGGCATCAATGGATAAAATGGGTGTACATCCAATAAAAACAGCACTAATGACCAGATAAATTATCAATGCTCTCATTTTTTGATAAAGAGTTTCTTTCCTAAAAACGGCGATGTTGAGAATACGTCGTTTCATCTGCCTGAAATTTCCGGACATTCCAACTGCCAGTGGAGAGGAAAAAGAGGATATTTTTTCTGCAAAATTAATCAGTGTAGTTCCATAAGCTTGGTATTCATCAGCAGAAATCATCTGCAATACAGCAGAATCACAGGCTATTTCACGGTCACAGAGAATTTCTTTTAAAGTGTACCAAACAAAAGGGTTAAACCAGTAGAGTATATTACTTATGACCATGAGGAAGCCAATAAATGTATCTTTGTGACGGTAATGCTGTAATTCGTGTAGCAGCATAAAACGCATATCATCAGGATTCAGTTCGGAAATTAAATGGATGGGAATGTAAATTCTGGGATGTATTATTCCGATTAAAACTGGTGATTTTAAAAATGCAGTACTGTAGACTGATACTGGGTGAGAGATTTTAAGTTCCTTTAAACAATTGTAATAAATAGTTTTTACCTGCTGATTTTGAAGCGGGAGAGCAGATCTTTTTATGGAACGTACATAGTTTAATGAATGAAGGGTGAGGACTGACATAATCATAACACCCGTTATCCATATTAGAAAGAGTATGATATTCAAGCCTCCAGAAAATTGACTACTGATGGAAACTGAAAAATCATTCACCTGGTTTAACAAAATATTTTGTGTATTACTGGTAAGTTCGGATAGCGTGTCGGTACCAGAGTTAAGTCCTGAGTCAGTTTGAAAAAAATGTAACCATGAAAAAAGTTGTGAGCCATGAATCTGTACAGGAAAAAATGGCACGGCAAGTAGTAAAAATAAAAGAAAACAGAGATGGTACTGTGTAGCCGCAGATAAATATTTTTTCAGAAGTTTTTTTGTTCCGATTATTACAAGTGTAAAAATACATATGAAGATATTACTGATTAAAAAGTGGATAATCCAGTTGCTCATTCAAAACCTCCTATTTCTGATGTTTTGATAATAAATGGCGTAAGTTATCAATTTCTGTTGAAGAGAGCTTATCGTCTTCAAGGTAAGAAGCCAGCATAGAAGAAAGATTTCCATTATAATATCGCTTTAAAAAAGAATTGCTTTCCTGGCGTATATATTCATCTTCTTGGACTAATGGAGTATAGACAAATACCCGGCTTTGTTTTTCGTAGGAAAGAGCTTTTTTGGAAACAAGTCTCTTGATAAGAGTTTGAATTGTTTTTGGACTCCAGCTGGTAGTTAGAGTAAGTTTTTCTGTAATTTCATTTGTATTGATGGGAGCATATTTCCATACAATTTTCATAACTTCAAATTCGGCTTCTGAAATTTGGGGTAGTGACATAATAAAATCCTCCTGCTAAATCCTACATATGTAATAAATATATTATATTACTTGTAGAAGAAAAAAGTCAAATGGCAGATGATATATAGAATATAAAATTAATAATGTAGAGGCAATAAAGGTGAAAAAGATAGAAATTATTGAGAGAATCACAGATGCTAATGGAAGCATAAGTGAAAACATATTGACTAGCTGGGAACATAAAAACCAATTCATACCGGAAATTATAAGGTTTGGAGAATTAAAAATATATCTACAGGAACGAATTGTTAAAAAGAATGATAGTGATGTTCATCTTTCAAAATATGAATATGATATTTTACTTCTTTTAGCGAAAAGTCCAGGTAGAATATTTGGAAAAGAAATGGTTTATGATTTGGTGTGGAATGAACCTTATTCCGGTGATTATAATGTGGTTATGCGACATATCTGCAATATCAGAGAAAAAATAGAAGATGATCCTGGACAACCATTATATATACAAACAGTACGAGGTGTAGGATATCGGTTTAACGGGAATTTAGGCAGCGAGTGAAATCACTGCCTATTATTATGGTTTTACAAAGAAGGAAGTTTGTTATGAGAAGATCTTTGTATTTCAGGAGCATCCTGTTTGAGATATTTGGACAGATTTTGATGTATCAATTCCAACTCTTTTATTTCTTGCTTAAAGGAAACGTATTGAGTATTTAGTGATTCCTTTCTGGAAATAAGATCTGCAATTTGCTCTTGTAACTTATTGGAATTAAGATGCTTTTCAGATCCATGCCATTTTCCTGTAAAATATGTTCAGCACCCGCGAAAAGAATAATTTGAGATTCATATTTACGGAAATAACGATCCGGATCTTTGGAACTTTTATAATGGTCATCGTAAATTTTATTTTTCTGATATTGTTTGGCATATTTTAGCATTTCTCGAAGATGACGTATCTGAGACTCGAGAGAAACAACAGAGGTATTTACCTCTTTTTGCTGCATATGTAACAAGGCTATGCGGTCTTCAAGTTCTGAAAAATTATGTAGATTATGTGTGAGCATCTTGTTATATTCAGCAGAGACAATTTTTAAATTTTCCTTATTTGCCCATTTCTGAAGTCCAATGTTTCCTGCTATATTGGGAGTGTTGGTGTCTATTAACTTATTACGAACAGAAGGAACAGTAGTTCTGTGAAGCTTATTATTAATGCGTTCTTTGATACGTTCTTTAGTAAAGTTTTTTCCTAAAGATTTAGCACTTCCACGCACTGGACGGGACATATCGGGAGAACGAAAGGTAATGTATTTCCTGCTGTTTTCGCCAAATTCTGCGTTTTTTATTTCATATCCCTTAGCTTCCATAAATGCAAGAAATTCTGAGTAAGTGGAAACGATTCGGATTGTCTGGTTGATATCTTTTCGCAGCTGCGCTTTTTTACTGGATTCAGATTTATTTGCAGCCCATTCATTGTATTTCATTCCTTTTTTACCATCTGGCATAATTGTGGACAGGTTATGTTCCTGGCATAAAGTGTCGCTGAGATTTCGTATTTTCCAGTAATTCTTTTTACAGTCATGATAATGAGAAAAAGTGATATTATCTGCAGCACAGAAAATCAAATGGTTATGTACATGACCTTTATCAGTGTGTGTTGTCAGAACATAGGAGTATTTTCCCTCCAGTAAGCGATCCGCAAGTTCTTTGCCAATTTGATGGGCTTCTTCATAGGAAACTTCACCAGGGGAAAATGCCTGAATCAGATGAAATGCCTTATTTGTATTGTGCGGGATCTCTGCAGTCATGTGTATGATCCAAAGTGTATTTAAAGTCAAGAACGGCTGTTTCGGGAGAGCAGGCAAAGGAAGAAATATATAGATTCTGGTCAGTTTTATCTGGATTGCAGATGTATTCTATTGCTTTATTAACGGTTGTTTTGATACCATGGATTTTTGTAACTGCCATATTTTTTCCATTAACTCCTTTATATCGTCCAGGTCCTTTGGGTAAACTGTATTGGTACTGTTTATACGATGGGTGATCTGATTCAAATTGCTGCTGATATTGCCCAACAGGGTATTCATTTTTCGGATATGAGAGTAGTCTACTTCATATACAAATCCATATAAGATCATTTTCCGTAGAAAGGCAGATTTGCTTTTCATCCTGGAAAGACGATATTTTTCTTCTAAAATGTATTGTTCGTCATCATTCAAATAAAATTGTACGGGATGAATTCTGGTACGTTTGCTCATTGAAATCCTCCAATTCGTTTTTTTCTATAAAAAAGAGTACAAAAAAACTGTCTAACCAGTTCGGCTATGACAGTTATATTACTTGGCTGTATGATGTTTTGGATAGATGTGTCTACAGTTTATTTTAACAGGAGTAGGCGGAAGCGTCAAATTAAGAAATTATAAAATATAAGAGGGCCAGGGATACCTTTCAGAAAAATCTCTGATCGGCTTCCGGCTATTTATTCCGGATATGTATAAGTTGATCTTTGCAACAGGATATTTTCCCAATCTCGTTCATGGCGCAACACTCGGAGAATATGAATCTCTTTTGTCTCTTCCATTATAATATAAAAAATAATAGATGGCGGAAAAGATCTTTTATGTATGGAATATCCTCTGTACAGAATTTGAGTTCGGGGAAAGGCAGTACTGAACTGGCCTAAATTCTGCATTTGTTCTTTCAGATCAGATTGAAAACGGTCAGCACGTTGCTGGCCGAATTCTTCTTCAATATAATCTGCAATGTCTGTGACATCGTAAATTGCTTCCCAGATTAAAATAATTTTATATTCTTGCATTTCTTCGTGCATCCCTTAATTCTGTGATTTTGCGAAAAGCATCTTCCAGTGGCAATTCACGACCAGCTTCCATATCATCAATTCCCC
>NZ_JBWJVP010000311.1:0-1728 GCF_056339915.1 Blautia sp. ZXY-1-B12
AGCTATACGTCTTACAATTCTACCTTCGCAAAAAAATTCTCCGCGGACACTCTCCCATCCTGAAAGAAACGCCGCGGAGAAATAAACATATTTTCGGTACCAATACCAAGATCATTAATCTTTAATAAAGTCACATCCGTCCGGAATATCCAAACATTTCTTATCCAACATACTGCATCCGTAGAAAGCACCTTTATCAATATATCTTACACTGTCTGGAATTACGATTTCTCTAATCGAAGTAAATGCAAAAGCCATTTTTCCGATACCTACCACTTCGGACGGTATGTGACCTTCTCCAAATTGACACATCCGCGGAAAGCTTCATCGTCAATAAGCACTACTCCGTCAGGGATCACAATTTCTCTAAGTCCTTTGCACCAGGCAAAAGACAGGATTCCTATCTTTTTAAGATTTTTTGGCAGTACCACCTCCTGCAGTTTTGTCATTCCGTCAAAAGTCCGCGGAGGAAGGATGCTGATATTTTCGTTAACAATGATTGTTGTACCATCACTTTTTGTATTTTTTTGATCCAGTCTCTTAACATATTTATCCTCAACTTTTTTCTTTTAATATGGAAAAAAAGAGACACTTAATGTGTCCGCAGAAGACATCTGTAGACGCAACCGCTTATTCCACTGCTTAGTCTTGCTCCTGTGCAGCTGCCTCCTTCAGCCGCGAAAAGCTCTCGTCGCTGATGATGTGTTCAATCCGGCAGGCGTCGGCCTCCGCAGTCTTGGGGTCAACACCTGCGGCGATAAGCTGCTCAGTAAAGAAGCAGTGACGCTTATAGATTTTTTCAGCCACCTCGCGGCCCACATCGGTCAGATGGAGAAAGTGATCTTCGTCCATCGTAAGAAAGCCGCCGTCTTTCAAAGTGTTTACTGCCACACATACGCTTGGCTTTGACACTCCCATGTGCCGGGCCACATCTACGGAGCGGAGCGCACCATACCCGTTTTCTTATGGAGAACAAGGATGGTTTCCAGATAGTCCTCCCCGGACGCATGAAGTTTCGTGGAACATCTCCCTTCTAAAACAATTTACACAGCCCAACCAAGACTCTCCTGTTGGATATGGAACAGTTTATAGTACAATTCGTTCTTTTCCATCAATTCATCATGTGTACCGTGTTCCACCAGTCTACCGTTATCAAGAACGAGAATTTGGTCGGCATCCACAACGGTACGAAGCCGGTGAGCAATCATAATGACCGTCTTACCCTCCACCAGCTTTGCAATGGCCCGCTGGATTAAAACCTCGTTCTCTGGGTCAAGAGATGCTGTTGCTTCATCAAGAAGAATAATCGGGGCATCTTTCAGCAGAGCGCGGGCAATGGAGATTCGCTGACGTTCTCCGCCAGAAAGAGTGCTGCCGTTCTCCCCCAAGATAGTCTGATAACCATCCGGCAATCGCTGGATAAATTCGTTACAGTACGCTGCCTTTGCCGCTGCCATGACCTGCTCTTCGGTAGCGTTCATATTGCCTACGCGGATGTTATTAAAAATAGTGTCGTTGAACAAGGTCACATCCTGAAATACAAAGGACATACAGCGCATCAGGTGTTCCGGTTCAATGGTGCGAACATCCATACCACCAATGGAAATCTGACCTTTTCTTACATCCCAAAAGCGGGCAATGAGTTTGGAAATTGTGCTTTTGCCGCTACCGGAAGGTCCTACCAGGGCTGTTACGCTGCCAGTTGGAATAGAAAAAGATACGTCCTTA
>NZ_JBWJVP010000312.1:0-5427 GCF_056339915.1 Blautia sp. ZXY-1-B12
AGCTATAGCAATTCTTTCTTCGCAAAAAATTCTCCGCGGCACTCTCCCATCCTGGAAGAAAAGCCGCGGAGAAATAAATATATTTTCGGTGCCAATACAAAGATCATTAATCTTTACACCACTTTACAACTTTCGAGTTGGAATTGATATATCAAAACCTGTCCAAATATCTCAAACAGGATGCTCCTGAAATACAAAGATCTTCTCATAACAAACTTCCAATTCACTTATACGCAAATTAGCAGAATTATTATTAAGATTTAAATTTTTCCAAACTGTTAACATATTCTCAGTCACATTTCCATTAGAATCTGTGATGCGCTCTATTATTTCTACTTTCTTGAATTCCACTCCTTGCTTCAATTACTCCTTTTATTACGATATAAGATTGACCACAACATATTCTGAATGTTTTTCCGTTCTGATCGGATAGCCCCAACCAGCAATTCCTGACGTTACAATCGCATCCAGATTTCCCTGTTTCTGTTCCCCGTAATTTAATTCATCAAAATGGAACAACGATGCAAACAATCCGACAGGCCAGATCTGTCCGGCATGTGTATGACCGGATAAAATCATATCGCATCCTGTATTCTCTGCTTTCTTATACTCAGAAGGCTGATGATCCAGTACGATCCATTCCTGTTCTGGATTCAGTTCTTTTACAAGACTGGAAATATCCTTTCTTTTCGCATTTCTACCTCCTCTATCTGCCCTTCCAATCAGTGCGATTTCCTGATTAATGACAGTTGTTTCATCTTCCAGAATCTGAATTCCCGCCTGTGTAATCGTATCTTCCATTTTTTCTGCGCTATAATTCGGCTTTGCAGCATAATTATTCTTATCATGATTTCCATAAACATAATAAACACCATATGTACTGTCAGCCTGTCCCAAAATGCGAAAGGCTGACTGCATCTGCTCTGATGTTGTGTTTTCATCTACAATATCTCCATCAAGAACAACAATATCTGCCTGCTCTGCACTAATCCTATTTACTACATCCTGCAGATTGTTATCATTCATGGAAACTCCGTAATGAAGATCAGACAAAAGTACAATCCTGTATCCTTCTTCACGAATATTCTTTTGAGTTTGAATATTGTACTCTGTTCTGACTACATGAAAGATATTGTACCTTCCATACCCGATCAGAACTGCTGTCAGTAATATTGCTATTACACCACTTCTGTATATTTTATTCCATAAACCAGTAAGCTGATTTTGCTTTTTCAATTTTTTTATAAGAAAAACAACTGCATCCAGCAACAGTAAAAATACAGTAAAATGAAGCAGGATTATAAACCACATGCCATAAATTCTGACCGCGGGAATAATCAACAGCAGAGAAATAATTCCTGCAAAAATCCGCTGTCTTTTAAGGGAATATGCTGGTAAGAAACATTTTACTGCTGCTTTCACTTTTCGATACAGATAAACTGCAACTGCTATCACACATAATACCGGCAGTATCACCCAGGTTATCATTTGCATTTTTTACATTCTCCTAATCATGATACTATAATAAGTGAATTAAAAACTTTATCCTCACACGACTGAAGTCGCGTGCTTCCAGACGCTTTAGGCGTCAGACTAAATATCGGCGGATACGCCTGTAACTTAGGCCAGCGCAGTTATGCGCATTTTTCCATGCCAGATATGGCAGGTTCCCACATTGCAGGTAGTCCGCTGTATATCTGCCTGCATTTATGCTGCCTTTAAGATTTCCATTTGTAAATGAAGTTCTTTCAGATCTGCATAAACACATGAGGTTCTACGCTTTACCGAAGGGACTTTTGCCTCCAGCAAAGACCTTTCCGTTACCGGAAGGGGTTTTAAAAGTTCTCTGATAAAATATCTTGCTCCGATATTATACGATGCCGACAGGTCACAGTTATATCTTTTTCCTGTCTGGAATACACAAAGACTGTGATTTTTCGGGTCACGGGACACACTTCCGGAGCCATCGTATGCAAGCCTGCTCGTATTCCATGCGCAGACTCTGGATACCCGCATTCCTTTTCTGTGTGCCTGATGCTCACAGCGTTTCTGGATATCCCGTTTTCTCCACAGATGCAGTTTCTGTTTTTTCTTTCCGGATATCTTTCCCTGCATTTCCAGATACTCGAATACGATCACATCTGCATGGTTCTCTTCTGCATTTTTTACGATCGCACCTGCAATTTTTCTTCCCAGCTCTATGTTCAGGCGTTTCGTATATGCCCATCTTCCCCGTGACTGCGCAGAGCCGTGTTCCCTCTGGAATCTTCGGATCCGGCCCAGTGTGCGGTACATCCGGTCTTTTTCACTGGGATGATTGATAAATTTTCTCCCCAGGACAGTTCCGTCTGCCCGCATAATGGTACAGACCGCATCGGTATTGATTCCCAAGTCCACACTACAGATGATCTGTTCTTTTACCGGTGTCTTCGTAAGTGTCACTTCTTCCGTATAAGAAAAACGCAGGAAATATTTATGGTGCCTTTTCTCCAGTGTCGGGGCTGATGCCTTTTTCCCCAACCAGTTCCTGCGCAGATATTCCATATCTGTGTGATTTAAACGCACACAAAACCATTTCCAGTCATGACCATCATACAGTTTCAGGTATGCTTCGTCTTTTCCTTCTTTTTCCTCTCTGTACATGACATCACGATAAAAAACAGGCATGGCATGATTCTCATACGCCAGTCTGGGTTTCCCTGCTTTTTCTCCTGACTTTTCCCACAGTTCCATCCGTGTTTCGTAAGAAGATACACTTCCCAATGCATGCTGGATTGCGGCTCGCCTCAGGTAGGACGGCATCTTCGGAAAGCGAAGATCAAAATCAAAGCGTGCAGGATTCTTTTTTGTAGTATGCACCAGATGCTCTGCAGCATTAAACCGCCTTTTGGCATCCGGTATCTCTGCCAGTTCTTCCCACACCTGCTCATATATTTCTGTCAGGTAACTGACCGCAGACCGGTAGATTTCCAGTGTCTGGCGGACTGGGATATTCTGTTTTCGTAATTCTACGCCATAGCTGGATACGGTCTGCATCTCTTTTCCTCCAACAAATCATTTCTTCTGTCAGGCTTTTTTCTTTTCTTTTTCCTTTTGTCCTTCGATGTAGGCAAGCACCTGGTCTCTGCTCCTGTCACTGACCGTTATGGCACAGTAAGACGGATTCCACAGATGCCCACCCCACAGTTCCTTTTTTAACTCCGGATGCGCAAGAAACATCTGGCGTGCAAGATTTCCTTTCATGATCTTGATCATATCTGAAATATAAAACTGAGGTTTACAGTCCACAAGCAGATGGATATGATCCGGCATCACCTCCATTACCAGGATCTGAAATTTATATTCTTCTGCAAGATTCTGTAACATTTCTTTGCATTCTGTATCGATTCCGTTTTTTAAAACCTTTTTTCTGTATTTTGTACACCAGACAAGATGATACTGCAGAGAATAGACATATCCCCTACCATATGAAAGTTTGTTTTTATTTATATTAAATATATCTTTTTCCATATAAATATTATACCATATGTATCAGTTTATGTAAACATTTGTTCTGTTGTTTTGCAAAAAAATTTGCGCGTCTAACTCATCACTGGAAGTATCACTGGAAGTAACGAGAATGCGACGCGCAGTTATTCAATGAGCTTTCAAACATCAACCTTTCATATTTTATTTATCCATAATCATCCAACAGTCAAAAAATGTCTATCTTATAAAATTCGTAAATACCATTGGTTCCTGTTTTGGCATAGAGATTCCCATCTTGGATGCCAACATTTTTACGATGCAGAAAAAACGCCATACTGTTCCCAAGCACTCGCATTACCTGCATACCCTCTAAATCCTGTTTTATCTGTTCCGGATTTGCCCCATGTACCATATTCCAGTATCTTGAAGTAATAATCGGCATCTGCATCAGACCGAAATATTTATTCATCTGATCCCAGGTTGCAGTAGTGCCGGCTCTTCTTGCCGACATAACCGCCGCCGCTGGTTTCAGCAGAAAACGATTTCCTCCTCCATTGAGATCAGCATAAAAAACTCTGTCCAAAAACGAAGTGATGCCGCCGCTGGCCCCTCCCCAGTGTACAGGTGTCCCAAATACAAATCCTTCATAATCTCCGGCAATTTCCAGGGTATCTTGAAGTAATAATCGGCATCTGCATCAGACCGAAATATTTATTCATCTGATCCCAGGTTGCAGTAGTGCCGGCTCTTCTTGCCGACATAACCGCCGCCGCTGGTTTCAGCAGAAAACGATTTCCTCCTCCATTGAGATCAGCATAAAAAACTCTGTCCAAAAACGAAGTGATGCCGCCGCTGGCCCCTCCCCAGTGTACAGGTGTCCCAAATACAAATCCTTCATAATCTCCGGCAATTTCCAGGAATTCATTTACACTGTCATGGAATACACATTTATTGTTTTTCATGCAAGACTTGCAGGCAATACAGCCTGACAATGGTTTCTTTCCGATCCAGAAGATATCGGTATCGATTCCCTGTTCATTTAATGCTTCTGATACTTCACACAGTGCCGTATAAGTACATCCGTCCTTATGCGGGCTTCCATTTACAAGTAATACTTTCATTTTCTTTTTCCTCTTTTCTGTATTATTCATACATTTTCTTTATTTTCCCAAAAGCCATCCCATAACAGCATCGTCTTCTACAAATAATCCGCCGCCCTGTCCGTGCTGATTGGTAACACCCTGGTCACTGAAATAGGAATCATCCTTGACATCCAGTACAAGCAAGTCATCAATCTCCTCATCGGACAGACCTTCCTTCTGATATAATTCACGCAAATTATTATAAGCATCTTCTGACGGCTCAGAACCATAATATTCATCATGTGCCCCAACTACAAAATATACAGGTGTCTTTGCCTGTACCACTGGTTCGTATGCACCATCCCATTGGGAACTGCATTGTAAATAAGCAGTATATAAATCAGGTCTCATTCCCATTACAAGTGACATGGTCTCACCGCCACCAGAATACCCTTCTGCATATACTTTTGACTTGTCAATATTATAAGCAGAAAGAAAATATTCTGTTAAAGCAATGGTCTGTCTCGCAGAAGTTTCTCCCCAGTCATTCAGCTGAGGTGCAACAATAATCATTTCCGGATTATATTCCTGAGCTGCGAAACCAAACCCTTCTGCTTTGATATTTACCCCTACGCCTTGAAAGTACAATCCTTCATAGCCTGGAAGTGTAAAGAATAAAGCATATGGCTTACTTCCATCATAACTATCCGGGATATAGACATTATAATGAATATCTCCCTCTTCACTTGAATGCAGGACATTATCCAACAGAAAACCTTTGTTCTGTATCTGTACCTTCTGTAACTTTATCTGAATCGGGTGCTTCGTTGTCTGGCTCCTGTTTGATCATCCTGGATTACACTGCTGTCTGCCTGCA
>NZ_JBWJVP010000313.1:0-5471 GCF_056339915.1 Blautia sp. ZXY-1-B12
TCCTCCGGATATGCCTTCAGGATCCCCTTCATGATCGCAGGACTGAGTCCGATCCTTAAAGGTTTACCCTCTACATCTGCGGCTAACTCTTCATCAACCGTTACTTTCCCATCCATGTGGACATTAATGGTACGGTCAATATCAAAGATCGTCGGCTGCGGGACATTCCCGGACATGGCAGGCATCAGGGCATAAGCGCATCTTCCGATTGTATCCATAAGGATGGCCTTATCTACCCTTATCTTGACTACCGGGCTTTTATCCGGGAACAGTCTCTCATACTCGTAGAACCTGCCGCCCGTTAATGCCCCGGATACCTTATCCGTTTCGGTTTCCAGAAGAAATCGGTTCTCTCCGATCACGAAGGTTACCTCTTTCTCTATGTCTGACGGGATCAAAGGAAGGATCGCCGACAAAATGGCTCCGCGGATCATGCAGTTTGCATGGATACCTGTCGGCTTAACCTCTTCTTTACGGATGGCGATCTGATGCCCGTCAAGAGCTGTCACCTGGACGGTGGAATCCGCTATCTCAAAATAAACAGAAGACATCTGCGGGTTCTCTTCCCCTCTGTAGCAGGCGAACAGGACATCTGTGATCATCTGCTTAAAGGTATAGGCATTCAGGGAAAGTCTTTTTTCCTCCCCTTCAAGGGCCTGGAACGGAAGGACTTTTTCTAGGTCCCCAACCTCTCCTTTCAGACGGCATCTTTCAGCTTCCATAAAAAGGGCGGAATCTTTCTGTCGGATCGTGATCTCCCCTTCCGGCATCAGGGATGCGATCTCAAGGGCTCTCCGGCAGTTGGTGCAGCATTCACCGGGCTCCTTGACTTCCATCCGCTCATTTACCTTAGTCTTGATACCAAGCAAACGGCCTGTGGTCATAAATTCCACACCTGTAGAGTCTGCAGTGATCTTAAGATAATCAAGATCCTTTCCTCCAACTCCGATCCCTCCGATCACCTTTTTCAATGCCTTTACTAAATCTTCCTTTGCAATTCTAATCTTCATAACATTTTTCTCCTTTCGTTTTTTAGAATCGCTGACAATATGAAGAAAAAAATTTTTGAATGAGAAATTAGTCATATTGTCGCCATAGGAGGTGATCAAGTTGATCCGTAATCTATGGTCCATTACAAAGATCTGCTGCGGATGCCACGAGGAACCGATAGCCATGAGGCTCCAGAACGGCCCGAAGTCCGTCTTTTATGCCTGCCCGGAATATGATAAGAAATACCATGGGGAGAAAGGCTGTCCGAACAGGGTAAGTACGGAGATCGTGGAGCAGATACTTGACATTTTAGGGGAAAAGATAGAGGAGGCAGAGCAGAAAGGGGAAGAGATCAACCTTACGAATTACAGGTTCACCCACAAGATGGTCGAGTGCGTGGTCTTAAGCCATTCGCCGTTTTCCCTGAAAATCTCCCTGAAGAACAAACGGGCTTTCCTGCATTAAAAAAGCGGCTTACACAGCCGCTTTTTCCTTTCTTTTTTCTTTTAGGATAAGGCTCAGGCCTTTCATGTCAGAAACCCTGTACTTTTTAAAACACTGACTGAGCAGATGCTCCATGTCAATGTCATCCACAGAACACATTGCATCTTTGTTTGTGCTCCAGTACCCGCCTATGAGGTCATAATAAACCTGCCCGGAAGATGTGACCGCTATCAGACGTTTCATACTGCCGCACTTCGGATTTTCCCAATAATAACAGTAAGATAACTGCACCCGCATTTTACTGTCCGCATCCTCTTGTTTCCTCAGGTACTCTGACAGGGCACATATAAAGACCCTGCGTGTCGCCGTTACATCATCAATGGAGGAATGGAAGCGGAGTCCACGGTCACAGCCGTAATAATGTGCCGCTGCTAACAGTTTGTAATTTTCCACTCTATCTCTTGGGATGCAGTCCTTCGCCATCTCATATACATCAATGTACCTTCCATAGCTGAACCGGTCGTAGTTGCGTTCATACAGCCCCACGATCTTATCCAGGTCAAAGTCTAGCCGGTATCCTGCCAGGATCCCGCCCTTGGAAAGAAATTCCTTTATGACAGGAAAACAATGCCTTTCATCCGGGTAATCCGAAAGAAAGGCATTTGTGATCCCATTCACTTTCGTTGCACTTTCTGGAAGTTTCTCATCCGGACGGATATACAGGTCCAGCCTCTCCACTTCCCGCATGGAAAACGGATTTTTTTCATACCGGTACCGTAGATCGCCCGAAAACTGTACGATCTGACATTTCTTTTTCAGACCGACAGTTTCCGTATCCAGGACAACGATCGTGTCATTATTCTTTAACAGATCTATGACCATCTGTTTATATCTGGATGTACTCCATGTCATTGGCACCCCCTCGACCTGTAAAGAGCCAGGTACTGCTGGATGGCATATAACCCTTCTCTTTTGACAGGATCCTTTTCCGTTGCAGGATCAATGTGTAAATACAGATCCATGGTTGCATGGGAGGCTTCGTTATACTTCGTTTCCTCAAAAGCCTGCTGTACCGTACGGTTCCTGAAGATTCGCAAACCCCAGGACATAATTTGCCGGATCCGGGATACGGATGGCACTCTCTGTAAAATACGGTGGTTCAAAGGTTGAGTAGGTATTGCTTGGAAGACCCAGATATTTGATCGCAGCCCGGTCAAATGCAATGTACTGGGCTACCTGTACCGGATAACCCTTAAACTTATCCGGAAGGAGGGATACTGAAGTCTCCCCGATCTCCGCAACCGTTCTTACAGAGCCGTCAAATATCTTTGATCTCAGATCTGCATACTACAACCGCGTGGTTGACATCCGTCGAACGGACATCAAATTCCATGGACATCTGCGGAAACGTTCTGGATATATAAGCATAGATACTGGTATGGGTCAGCCGAATGTTTCCCTGCATGTCCGTATATCCTACAAGATCGATCACCCCATTGAACAGGGTACTCTGGATTGCTATGTAGCTTTTCATCATAAGATCTCCTTTCGTGTTCTTATATCGTTCAATGTGAAGAATTTGTCTTTGTCTGAAATCCATTTTACAAAAATCCCTGCACTGCCTGTTTTGGATTCAAAAAAAGGGAAGTGCCGAAGCACTTCCTTTTAATTGAACGGAAGTTCATCATCAAGACCTTCCGGAATGTTCATGAAACCATCGTCTCCCATTCCGAATGACCCTCCGCCATAGTTCTGCTGTGGGGCATTCTGCTGTGGTACACTCTGCTGTCCGTAGCCCTGTGGCTGGGACTTTGGTGCACTCTGCTGCGGTACATTCTGCTGCGGCACATTGTATCCGCCCTGCTGTCCATAACCCTGCGGCTGGGACTGCTGTGGGGCATTCTGCTGTGGTACACTCTGCTGTGGCGCATTCTGCTGGCCGCCATAGTTCTGCGGAGGCTGCTGGCCTGCACCCTGCTGGGAGGAGTTCTTGCCTTCGGCAAACTCCTGTTCCTCAACTACTACATCTGTAGTGTAGACTTTCTGTCCGGAATTATTGGTATAACTGCCGGTCTGGATGCGTCCTGCAACAAGAACCTTGAGTCCCTGGTGGAAATACTTCCCTGCAAACTCCGCGGAGCGTCCAAAAGATACGCAGCTGATAAAGTCTGCTGTTGCTTCCCCGTCTCTCTTAAAGCGACGGTCTACTGCGAGAGTATACCTCGCAATTGCAGTACCACTCTCCCCTGCAGAATATCTCACCTCTGGATCTCTTGTTAAGCGTCCCATTAAAATAACCTTGTTCATAGTCTTCTCCTTTCGTAATGAAATAATATTTTTACCACTTCAATATGGATAAAATCTCTTAAAATGGTAAAGTTTCAAAAGCCTGGCATTCATAGTAGGAAATGTCCCTGCTTTTAAATCCTTTCTCATCTGTTTTTTCCTTAATGTTCCTTATCCGCGGACCGCAGATACATACGGAACGGCTTTGTCCGGTCATGTAAAGGGAAGCGGCTTTTTTGATCTCCTCTCCTGAAAACCGGACAATCCTAGAATACAGGACTTCATGTGCCCTGTCCTTATCCAAAAATTCTGCAATAAGAGCCCCATCATCTGCTGTCCGCAGAAACGGCGTGTTTCCGATGATCACACTCATCTTCCCTTTGTACCCGGAAAAATTCCATAAACCAGAATATTTAAAATCCGCAGCGATACGCTCCTGGGCCTTGATCTTACAGAGTACGGATATATAGGAACCGACCTGGATCTTTGAGGCGACCAGTCTGGTCTTTAACATTTTCCGGTATTCTCCATAGTCATCTACAAAAACAACCTTTGCAGTCCTGATCTTTATCATTCCGTTTTCAATGTTTGAACCCGAAATACAGACTAAAAGTGCTTCTCCATCCTGCTGGATCTTCGCAACGGTTCCCGCCAAAAGTTCCCACGGCGGACCGCCCCTTCCCTTGATGACATACCCCTCAAGCTGTGAACTTGAGAGGATCCTAAGCATTGATCACACCTCCTAAAAAGTTTCCAAGACCTTTGCGGTAGGTGATCTCCTGGGTTTCATTTCCGATCCCTTTGAAGCTTGCGACGGCAACCAGTGCACGTTCAGGATCATCCATCGGGAAGAATTGTCCCATAAAACAGGACAGGGCATTTTTTTTCCTGATGCCTACATAGGAAGACACTTCCTGAAGGATCTCTTTCGGAGAAAGACCTGTTACCTCCATTTTTTTATAGCAGGAATTAATCAGTTCATTGATGCCCGGGACAAGTTCCTCCAGGGATGTTTCCGAGCGGTGCTTCTGCTTTAAAACACCGGTATAGATCAGGGCACCCTCTTTTCTCCATGCGTTGATGAAGGTCAGGGATTCCCGTCCCACACAGGAATCACGGATAACCAGTTCCTGTTTCCATCCATGTTTTTCCCTTGGAAGGGCGATCTCCACCTGGAAACGGATATCGTTATAAAAAAAGTCTGTGACCTCCGCTCCCTCTTCCAGATAATGATCTGCAACTTGGTACAGATCCCCGGAAATGGCATCCAGTGCTGTCTTATGGATGGCTGAGACTACCTTGTACTTATCCTTCATGGTATAAAGGATATATGCATAATCTCTTTCCTTAAACAGCTGAGCCAGATGGAAATCCCTCCAGATGGAAGGCTCTGATGCATTCCTTGTCCATCCAAACAGGTCGTTGAGGGAACGGAATGTCAGTTCGTCTACCAGGTACAGCTTTTTCTCTATACGGAATGCAAATCCGGTAATGGAAAGCATCCGGATAGCCCATCCCGGAAGATCAGACAGTTTCCATGTCTTTTCTTCCTCGTATGGATACCCCCGTAAAAGCATGGGCGAGATCTCGCATAAATAGACGACCCCGTCATTGATCTCTTTTACAGACAGGATGCTTACCTGATCCATAAGGACTTTTTTCTTATAGGATGATTTATTGTAGTCATCCCATGCAGTTTTAAACTTGTTCATCTTAGATTCTCCTTTCGTTTTTTTATGAGTAAAATATGA
>NZ_JBWJVP010000314.1:0-17739 GCF_056339915.1 Blautia sp. ZXY-1-B12
AAAATTTCCGCTAAATTCGGCCCCAAATGTCACAAGTTCGTGACATTTGAAAAACCGGGAGAAAAATCCCCCGGTTTTCCGCGTCCCACAGCCGCATACGACGGCGCAGGAAGTATTCACTTGATATGGCTGCGCCTGTTATTCATTTACCCGAAGCCGCTCTACGACACTCCGATTGTTAAGGAGTCGGAGTGCAACAACCGGAACGATAAACGCCAGTACCAGAAAGAGAACCAGCATAATCAGCGCAGGCAGCAAGGTTATCTGGAATGTCATCATCATACTGGTAGGACCGTTTTCTACAAATGCTCTTAGCAATGTCATGCCAAGTGTCGCCGCAACTAATGTGCCGACAATCCCTGCCAGAAGCACATAGGAGAAACTTTCCGAAATCATCATTTTTCGGAGCTGCCGGTTCGTCATACCAATGCTCTGCATAGTGGCAAACTCATGACGGCGGGTAACGATATTGGTCATAACCAGATTGATGAAGTTGATCAGCCCCACCAGGGCAAATATAGCGCCGATCACTCCGCCAATCAGCAGGACAACATTTTTTACACTGGAAACAGTAGCCTTCATCGTCAAGATAGAGGTATAGGAAACATCTGTATCCTGCGCCAAATGGTTTTCCATCTCCTGCTGGTACTGTTCCTCTACATCAAAGAGAAAACCGTACAAGGTAGGAGTTTCATAAATCTCTTTGAACTTCTTTTCTGACATATAGATCAATGGACTGTCTATTATTTGTGAGATATTTGAACCGCCCCCAGTCAAAGTCGTTTCGCCTTTAGTAGCTGCGACTTTAGCGATAATGGTAAATTCCTCGGTGGGAGTTCCATTTTCATAAAATTGAATAGTATCTCCAACTGATAAACCCCGATAAAAGGAACTGTCTGCCCCGCCAGCCAACTTGCCCTTATCACCATATTGGGCCATTAAAATTACATTGTTTCCATTCCAAAGTTTCTCTTTCAGGACAGACAAATCGGTTTCTCCCTCGATAATATCCATCTTGTTCAAAATATTTTCAGAGAAGCCGTACACATTTCCAAGAGGGTGGTTATCCGCAGTCAGGACAGCAGAGTCCCTTTCTGTTCCTGTTTGGTTAGACACCTAAGTTAAGGTGTTCCGGCACCATTCGTTGCTCCTTATTTGTATTATCAACCACATAGGGCGTTCCCCAGTCGCAGGAGACATGGTCATCTTCAAAAGTGTTCCGGTACAGGTAGGCTTCGTTTGTAACTCCAGGCTGTGCCTTGATTTCCTCTACCGCTTTCTCTGGAACAGCACTATTATGCCCAAAGTCATTTCCAAACGCCGCTTGAATGCCGGGGCTATATACCATAAAATCACTTCGGGTATGTTTTTCGATATAGGCATCTTCATCAAAGCTGCCGCTGAAAATAAACACCGAGTTCAGGAGAACAATGCTCAAAGTCAGAGAAATCACAATAAAGACCGTCCGGCGCTTATTGCGCTGAAGATTTGCCTTCGCCATACGGGGAATAACTGCTCCGGCATCTATCTTTTTTCGCTTTATGGAAACGGTATCCTTCTCTACATAGCGGATAGCCTCGATAGGTGACACACGGGAAGCTTTCTTTACCGACTTTCTGGTGCTGATATAAACCGTAAGCCCGGAGAACAGGATCGCACCTGCGATAATGCCCAAATATGGAAGTGTGCTGACCTCAATGTTTTTACCGCTATAATCGGCTGCAAACATCTGGAGTGCCGCAGGAAGAATACTGCGTCCGAGCAGGATGCCAAAAAACAGGCCAAATGGTGTTCCAATCAGGAACAGGTACAGCGCCTGCCGGTTGACCAAACGCTTGATCTGCTGGGAAGTAGTCCCCACCGTCCGTAGCAGGCCATACTGCCGAATATCGTTGGTAACTGCAATCTCGAATACATTGTAGATCAGCAGATACCCACAGAACATGAATAGGACGCCAAATACACCTGCTACCAGCCACATGATAGAGCCGCCGCTGTTGTTGGAAAGGAAAGTGTTGGGGGCTACACGGACATAATTCTCAGCACTTCTATCGTCTGGATTACCGCCAATGCTACGGACAAACTCCGAGATGCGCTCCTTTACCATGGAGCTATCCCGCATGATCACATCAGCATCATAAATGCCACAACCCTCACGCCCTTGGGCAATTTCGTTCATCATCTCCGGATTTTCTTCCATGAAGGCTTTGGGAAACAATGACTGATTCCGATTTTCCGTTTGGTGTGTCGTAAATACCGGATACAATCATATCAAAATGATACATCTGGCCGCTTTGACGATTCTTAAATTCGATAGGAATTTCTGCCCCAATTTTTTCTTCGATGTTCAAATCATTCAGAATGTTGGCAGAAACCAAAACCTCATTTGCTTTTTGGGGCGCAGAACCTGTGCGCGGCGTCTGCATCCGAAGCTCCAACTGGGGCTGATCTGCGTAATCAATTTCCGCAAATATCCGGTTGGTGTTGGTCATAATCTCAATAGGTACCCAACAGCCCACCTTTTCAAACATGGAGTTTTCTTTTAACTGCTGGAATTGTTCTTCGGAAAGACCCTGTACCAGCGCATCCGCACCAGTGCCGATCATCTTTGCCATGTTGTATTCCAGCGTTCCCTTGGCTCCCATGCCAATGGTCAGGACTGCCGTAAAGAGAAAGGTTGTCAGGGCAATCGCAATGACCGCAATCACATTCCGCATTTTGTTGCTGCGGAAGCTGCGGTTTGCCAGCTTTTTGATGACAGCCTTGTTGTTATTGCCAAATAGAATGTCATTCATAGTCCCTCCCCCTTTACTGCACGATCTTACCATCCTCGATCCGAATGATGCGGTCAGCAAGCTGGGCGATCTCACTGTTATGGGTAATCATCACAAGGGTCTGGTGGAATTTCTGGCTGGTTGTTTTCAGAAGCCCCAGCACATCGGCACTGGTCTTGCTGTCCAGATTGCCGGTAGGTTCATCAGCCAAAACAATAGCGGGCTTTGACACCAAGGCGCGGGCAATGGCTACGCGCTGCTGCTGGCCGCCGGAGAGGTTATTGGGCATATTGTTCAGCTTATCCTCAAGCCCCAGCATCTGAACAACTTCTTTCATAAACTGCTTGTCTACCTTGTTTCCGTCCAGTTCCACAGGCAGCACAATGTTTTCAAAGACATTCAGCACTGGCACCAGATTGTAGTTCTGGAAGATAAAGCCGATCTTTCTTCTGCGGAAAACAGTCAGTTCCTCGTCTTTGAGTTTGGACAACTCCTTGCCATCCACGACCACCTGGCCGGAGGTGGGCACATCCAATCCGCCTATCATGTTCAGCAGCGTGGATTTACCGCTACCGGAGGTTCCCACGATGGCTACAAATTCGCCCTTTTCTATGGAGAGGGTCACACCATCCAAGGCTCTGGTAATGTTCGGCTCTGTGCCATAATATTTTTTCAGTTCAGTCGTTTGCAAAATGCTCATAAAGAACACCATCCTTTCTTTTTGATAAACCCATTGTAACGACCAAACCTCACAGAAATGTCACGAGCCACAAAAAATTTCCGTTAAATTCGGCCCCAAATGTCACAAGTCTGTGACATTTCAATTTTGGGGGCGAGTCGGCGCTACTTTCGGAGCAGGAAAACAGAAAAGGTTGAGCCTTTCCCAACTTCCGATGCCACCCGGATATAGCCGCCCTGCAAGGTCACAATCTCACGGGCCAGATACAGGCCAATCCCAATACCGTCCACATCATGCACCGCATCTTCCCGGTAAAACCGTTTGAAAATCGTCCCTTGGTGCTGTTCTGAGATGCCAATGCCGGTATCTGCAATGTCGATCTTCACATACATTTCCCAGCCTTCCACCGACACACGGATCTGCCCGCCTGCCGGGGTGTATTTCACAGCATTATCCAGAATGTTGAACAGGGCTTCGCTTGTCCATTTTCTATCATGGCGCGCATCCAAATGCTCCGGGCATTCCACCTGCACATCTATCTGTTTCTTTTCGGCATTGAGCAAAATCCCGCCCAGGGCAGCGGCAAGGGTATCGTAAACCGGCTGCTGTCTCTGCTCCAGCGAAATGACTCCCGTTTCCAGGCGGGAGGTTTTAATCATGGCTTGCATGAGGAAGTCCAGCTTATCAAGCTGGCTGGCCTGGGCTGTCAGAAATTCCTTTTGCTTCTGCGGGGGAACCTCGTTTTCAAGCAGCGTGTTGTTGATCATCTTCAAGTTGGCAATCGGGGTCTTGACCTGATGGGAGATGTCGGAGATCAGCTCTTGCAGGTCAGCCCGTTCCTTTGCGATGCTGTTTCTATTTTCCTGCATGACCTCGTACAGCCGCCCCAGCCGGTAGTTGATTTTATAGAACAGGCTTTCTTCCTCGACCGTCTGCTTGGGCTGCATATCCCCGGAGAGCATATCATCCATCTGACCACAAAAGGCATCGGAGAACCGGACCAGCTTCCGGCGGATCAGGGCCACAAAGAAGATAAGGCAGAGCAGTACAAAGAGACTGAACAGGAACACACACCGGACAGCGGTTATATTCTGGGTCAGCAGATACACAGCGGTGCAGACTGCACCAACTGCCAGCAGCAGAAGCGTTCCCAAAAGGATGCAGGCTTTGTTGATGGAGAGTTTTCGCATATTCATTTCGGTGTCCCTCCAATCCACATATAGCCCATACCGTACACCGTCTTGATGTACTGGCGGCCCTCCGTTTCAATTTTGTTCCGCACCCGGCTGATGGCCGCAGTCAGGGCGTGTTCATCCACAAAGTTCCCATCGGCATCCCACAGTTTTTCAAGCAACACCTGTCTGGTCAAAACATTCTGCGGGTTTTTGGTCAGGATTTTCAGCAACCGGTATTCTAATGGAGTGAACACCAGTGGCTTACCGGACAGGGAAGCAGTCATCTCTGAGAAATTGATGGACAGCGCACCATCCTCATAGCTATCCCCGCCGCCAGACTGTTTTGCCAGCCTCCCCAGCACCACAGACAGCTTCTTTTGAAAGACGCTCATGGGAAATGGCTTGGTCACATAGTCCTCTGCGCCCAGCTCATAGCCTTTGAGCATATCGCTCTCCATATCATTTGCGGTCAGGAAGATCACCGCCGTATCCGGCCGGCGCTCCTTTACCTCACGGCAGAAATCAAAGCCATTCCCATCCGGCAGGTTTACATCCAGTACGATCAGGTCATAGTCCTGCCTGGTCAGAAAGTTGCTGGCTGCTGATTTTGTCAATGCAGAGTCCACGACATAGCCCGCGGTATCCAGGTTATAGCACAAAGTATTATTCAAAAGTCGGTCATCCTCGACTACTAAAATTCGCATTGTATCACACTCCTTCATTTTTAGTGTAGCATCCAAATGTCACAGAAACCTCACGAGAGGATTATTTTTTTGTATTTTTGAAACGACGGTCTGCCGGTTTCTCCGCATCCTTGGGAATCAGCCAAATGGTAGCCATCTTTACAGCGCCGGGGATACGCCCACCGGCATACAAATAATTGATCTGACTTGGGGTAACATCCCATTTTTCACTTGCTTCTTTCAGCGTCATATAATCCATATAGTTTCCCCCCAATATGGTTTATTATATTTCCTTTGCTCGAAGAATACAAGCTTGCAAATGGGGCGCAAGGCCCTGTGCCAGAAGCACTTTGAGACCTTACGCCCATTGCTATTCTATCCTAAAAATACTTTGCCAGTTGCTTCAGACCGCGCCGGATACTGTCACGGACACGGCTTGGGTCTACACCCTCCGCTGCGGCGATCTCACTCACGCGCATACCCAGGTAATACCGGGCATAGATCCGCTTAGCCTGCTTCTCCGGCAGAGCCATCACAGCGGCATAAAGCTGCTCCCGCAGCTGCTTTTCCTCCAGAAGCATTTCCGGTGTCTGGGGCTTCATCAGAATCGCATTTTCAATGCCGTTGTCGCAGTCCAGGGAGTAGTACGCCTTATAGCGATACATCCTCCGGTCATAAGCAGCTTCCGCACGCTCAGCGGTTCGGATCGTCTCCAGCACATCTTCTGTTACTTCTACAAAGTAATCATTTTTATAAATATCGGGATATAAGTCCCTAAGATTGACTTTCTTCATTATGTACCTCCATTTCAATTCACGGGCGATTGACGAGTGAACCGAACGGAGGTGGGGAACGGCAGCGGTATACTTTGGGAGCTTTCCTGAAAAAGCAGCAATAGAAAACGCCAGCTCTCCATAAAGAGAAACTGGCGCAACAAAAAAACTCATTATTCTGCTGATTTAGATAGAATGATAATGCCGATTGGCAATCAGATTTCCCCGGAGGTGGAGCAAGGCTTTTTTTAGTTGGTGCAGATCATGGATATTATGAAAAAAAGCGAAAATAGACAAGGCGGCATCCTCCTTTATGCCGCCCCTGCTAATTGCATGAGGTCATTGTGTTTCTGCTTAGAGCAAAAAGAAACGGCGGCTCTGAATTTTTCAAAGCCACCGAAAGATAATATTAGGCGTGTTAATAGGTCTGCTTTACGACGGCTTTTTTTCTTTTGCCGTCGTCCGGCAGATTAGATAGATTATTTTCCTTTTTTCTTTTTATCATCAAGAGATTTTTTCAAAATATCTTGATTGATACGTTCCAGTAACCTATCGGGGTCAGATAAGGTAATATTCTCAGCAACATTATTCAAAGAACGTTTTATCAACTTATCTAAATCATCATTATTCATGCCCGAACACCTCCTCATGCCACTTGATGTTTACAGTAGGAACGAACTGCAAGAAACAAAAAAATTGGAACTTCAATCGCTGCGGAAATTAAAATTATATGTGGTGTCCAAAAACTCATTCCACCAATATGCAAATAGTTAAAATTGATAAGCTGATACAGGAAATTGTTCTGCATCCCAATTCCAGCAGAGGGGAGAATGGCAGAAATCCAATTTACACCTAATGCTGTGTAAGCAAAAAACGGGACAAGGATTATAACAATGGAGATCAGCAACACCGACAGTGCATCTTTACACTTGGCGGATAGGAAAAGTGTGCAGCAAATGCAACTCACAATAGACAGCAACCCCGCCAGAGCAAGGTAAATTTGCAGTTGTCCCAAATTGATATTAGGCAGGTTGATAATGGAAAACAGCATTTGCATAGATGTTTCCAAACAATTTGTACCAAATGCTAAGTTTGAGATCAGTAGGTGTAGAGTAATCCCAACAGCAAATATCACGACCGAGATCGCACAAGATGCCAGTATTCTGCTAACTGCCAGTTTCAACCGACCATGCTTTGTACAGCGCAAGATGCTATCGGCCCCGCTCTGATACTCACCAGAAAAAGCAGGAGCTGTAATGGCAACACACAAAATCGCCAGAACCATGATATAAAGTTCAATGTAATCAAAAGCATCTCTGGAAAGCCCTGCATAAAGCTGGAATGGCGTATCAACCTCGGCGTACTTGTCTATGCTCTGTTGCTGCGCTTTTGGATGGTTTCGCTGCTCATTTTTCATAACATCTGATAAATGGGTAGCACAACGCTGATAATAGTTTTGTGCGACATCTTCCGGATCAATATCCATAAGGTCAGCTCCAATTCCAGTCAGCGGATCAGCATACAGTTCTGGCAACGCTTTGAGTAATGGGCGAATAGGTACAATCTGTTTAACGCTGACAGAAACCGGGAATGTATCACTCTCCAGAGGGCCGTATTCATTTATTAAATCCTGATAAGTTTTCAATGCCTCACTTACTTTTTCTGGAGTAACTTCTCCATTTATAGCAGAATACAAATCTCGCTTAAATTCGATTGCCTCCATACCATCAAGTTCTGTTTTTGTTCCGTCTGGATTTGGACGATTGATGGACTCAAAAGCAATCGGCAGATATGCCATAGCAATGGACATAACCAGAGCCACAGCAAGTAAGATAAGTGTGCGTCGTGATTTCAGGACACGCTTTACTTCTAAACAAAATAAACGCATATTATTTTCCCTCCCTTTCGACATCTTCTTGTGGAAACAGCCATAAATACAAATCTTCCAAACGTGGTTCCGCAGGAATGGAACCCTTTACCTCGGAATGATCCGCGAGATAACGGATAGATATTTGATTATTGTCCTCGCCTCGCTGATTGATAATCCTCAGACGCATTTCATAGTCCATCATCTTATGGGCAGGAATTACACAACTCCATACTTTACCCTCAATCTGTTTTACCAACTCGTTTGTCGTTCCCACATCAATAATTTTTCCAGCTTTCATAATCGCATTACGAGTTGCGATATATTCAATATCAGAAACAATATGGGTGGAAATCAGAACAATACGGTTATGTGAAAATTCTGAAATGAAGTTTCTAAACCGCACCCTTTCTCCGGGATCAAGTCCTGCCGTTGGCTCATCCATAACAAGGATTTTAGGGTCATTCAGCATAGCCTGTGCAATTCCCACACGACGTTTCATACCGCCAGATAGTTTGGCAATCTTTTTTCCTTTCACATCGGAGAGGGTAAGAATATCAAGTAGCTGGTTGATTTTCTTTGTGGTTTCTCTGGGCGACACATCCTTTAATGCAGCGATATATTCTAGATAATCCTTGACCGTGAAATCGCGGGAATAGCCAAAATCCTGTGGCAAAAAGCCAAAGATATTGCGGTAATTTGCACCCATCTTGCGAATATCTTCTCCGTCAAAAGAAATGCTCCCATTGCTCGGTTCCATAATATCCGCAATCATCCGCATAAGTGTAGTTTTACCAGCTCCGTTTGCTCCCAACAACCCCCATACGCCGGTTGTCAATGTAAGGCTAACATCATCAACAGCCATCTTATCTTTAAACCGCTTGCTTATGTGTTCAATTTTCAGTTCCATAAATTTGCTCCTTTCGCTTAAACAAAAATCTGCCCTTGTTCAGTAACCATTGTACCGAACAAGGGCAGAACAATCTCAAAGATTGTGCAGGAAAATTCCTAAGTAATTCCTAAGATTAGCGTTCTAATTTTCCTAAGCTGAAATAGGCAACATAATCATAAAGGAAATAGTTTCATTTTTACTGGAAGCAGTAATCGTACCGCCATGCAGATGTATGATTTCTTCGGCAATCGAAAGCCCTAATCCTGCACCGCCTGTATCAGAAAGCCGTGCTTCATCCAAACGGCTGAATTTTTCAAATATGCTATCAAGCTGCTCCGGTGGAATTGTCTTGCCATGATTTTCAAAAATGATTTGAATATTACGGTCAGATTTCTTTGCTGATATGCTAATTTCTGTTTTTGGAGTAGCTATATGCAGCCGCATTTCTCAAAAGATTACTGAACACTCTTGCCAGTTTTTCAGGATCGCCGGTTACAGACAAATCATCATCCGCTTTGAAAACCACCGTATTGCCATTGGCGGACAGCGTTGGGTATATTTCGTCGATCACCTGTGCAATTAGACAGTGTAAATCTACGGTTTCCCTTTTCAGTACAACCGTATGTGCGTTGTATTTTGTTACCTCAAACAGTTCATTGATAAGTTTTTCAAGACGGTCTGCTTTATCAAGTGCCACCTTGATATACTTTTCCTTTTGATTTTCAGGCATATCCGGGGCCTCATGGAGCAAGCTCAAATAACCGATTACCGTTGTCAATGGGGTTCGTATGTCATGGGCCAGATACATGATAATTTCATTCTTTTTATCCTCGGCTTGTTTTGCCGCCTGTTTACTTAATAGAACAGACATTTTGATTTGGTTTAGCTGGTTTTCCAACTCTTTAAGTGGTTCCGATAAAGCCACCGCATGATCATTCTGTTCATAAACAGTTTGTGTTGCGGAAATTACCTCGTCCAAATATCCCCACGGTTTTTTCCAGAAATAATTAAAAATGCAAACAAAACCTATTATCAAGTAGATAATGAGAATCGCATCAATACGCAAATAGAGCCACGATAAGATACTGTTATTGAATTTTGAAAAAATGTAATCTAGCAGGATAACCAGTCCAAATCCCACCACAGTATATAAAACCAATGACAGGTACAAGTGCACACTAAGCCGCTTTTCCGTAGTCGTTCTTTTATTCAATATGGCGCACCTCCTATCAATTCAAAAACAAAATAAATGCCAAAAATCCAACAACAACGACACTTACAATAACAGCCAGAATGAAAAATAGTTTATCTGCTGTTTCTCTGTTTTTAAGCAATCGAGCCATCATACCATATAGAGCAAGTCCTAAAAGGCCACCCATGAAATTTGTAATCAGATCGGTGATGTCAGACCGTCCGATTGCTAAAACATATTGAGCCCCTTCCAACAGCAGGCTTGTTCCAGCAATGATAATCAGTTTACCATGAAACCGACATTTAGGCAGAAGCATTTGCAGATATATACCCATCGGAACGAAAATCAAAAGATTTTCAAGCACTTCTTTTAGGTGAAATGCTGTTCCAATTTCCTTGTCGTAATAAAACGGGATTAGATTTATACTTCTTACCGTGTCTAAATCATTGATATTGAATTGCAACTTGAATAATATTATCCAAACCAAAAGTGCCAGATAAATCAAAAAAAGAACTGGCACAAAAAATTTTTGCTTTTCTTTCATGTGTTCTCCTTTCAAATTTTATAGCCGACTCCCCAAATTGTTTTAATGTATTTTGGAGTATCAGAAGTATCTTTTAACTTTTCACGCAAATGCCGGATATGCACTGTGATAGTGCTACTGTTTTTGGAATAATATTCATCTTTCCATACTGCATGAAATAAATCTTCAATGCTTACAACTGTTCCGGCATTTTTCAACAAAACATTAAGAATTGAAAACTCGGTCGGAGTCAGTGACACATTTTCACCATCCAATAGACATTCATGAGTCTGTGTGTTCAATCGCAATTTATTGTATGAAAGTTCCGGCTGTATTTTTTCTACACTTGTGGCAGGAGAATATTTTTTGTAACGTCGCAGTTGTGCTTTCACTCTGGCAACTACTTCCAAAGGCCGAAACGGTTTTGTCACATAATCATCTGCTCCTAATGTCAGTCCTGTAATCTTATCCGTTTCCTCAATTTTAGCTGTCAGCATAATAATGGGATAAGTATATTTTTCACGAATAAGCTGGCACAGAGAAAAGCCGTCCATATCCGGGAGCATGACATCCAAAATGGCAAGATCAATATCTTCGTTTTCAATACATGGCATTGCGTCCTTAGCACAGTAATATTTATAAACAATGTAGTTTTCATTTTGCAGATAGACTTCTAACAAGTTTGCTATATCCCGTTCATCATCTATCACTAATATCTTTTCAGACATATTTTTTCAACTCCTTTTTGACTTCTTATTTGATTAAGTATAGCAGGAATAAAGTTTTCATTCTCAATGATTTACATGAGAAATTATTAAGATTTTCCTAATACTTTATAGCGCCTATCCATTGGTTGTTCTGCCTCTTTCGGGATCAGCCAAATGGTAGCCATTTTCACAGCGCCGGGGATACGCCCTCCGGCGCATAAATAATTGATCTGACTTGGGGTAACATCCCATTTTTCACTTGCTTCTTTCAGCGTCATATAATCCATATAGTTTCCCCCCAATATGGTTTATTATATTTCCTTTGCTCGAAGAATACAAGCTTGCAAATGGGGCGCAAGGCCCTGTGCCAGAAGCACTTTGAGACCTTACGCCCATTGCTATTCTATCCTAAAAATACTTTGCCAGTTGCTTCAGACCGCGCCGGATACTGTCACGGACACGGCTTGGGTCTACACCCTCCGCTGCGGCGATCTCACTCACGCGCATACCCAGGTAATACCGGGCATAGATCCGCTTAGCCTGCTTCTCCGGCAGAGCCATCACAGCGGCATAAAGCTGCTCCCGCAGCTGCTTTTCCTCCAGAAGCATTTCCGGTGTCTGGGGCTTCATCAGAATCGCATTTTCAATGCCGTTGTCGCAGTCCAGGGAGTAGTACGCCTTATAGCGATACATCCTCCGGTCATAAGCAGCTTCCGCACGCTCAGCGGTTCGGATCGTCTCCAGCACATCTTCTGTTACTTCTACAAAGTAATCATTTTTATAAATATCGGGATATAAGTCCCTAAGATTGACTTTCTTCATTATGTACCTCCATTTCAATTCACGGGCGATTGACGAGTGAATCGAAAGGAGGCGGGGATCGGCAGCGACATACTTCAGGAGCTTTCCTGAAAAATCGACAATAAAAAACGCCAGCTCCCCACAATGAGAAACTGGCACGACAAAAGCACCTACTATTTTGCTGATTTAGATGGAACGATAATGCCGATAGGAAGTCATACCTCTCCGGAGGAGGGGCAAGGCTTTTTTTAATTGGTGCAGCTCATGGGTGCTATGAATGACGAAAATTGACATGGCGGTATCCTCCCATATACCGCCCTCCTGATTGCATGAGAATCAGTCTGAAAATCAAAAAGAAACGGCGGCTCTGATCTTCTCAAAGCCGCCGCTTCATAGGCGCGTGGAAATGTGTCTGCTATACGACGGCTTTTTTTCTTTTGCCGTCGTCCGGCAGAATGTTATTCAATATTCAATTCAATGTTTCCAGTAAAGTCCTCACACTCAATGCCGATATAATTTCCACCATCAGGAAGTGTAATTGTGTCGCTATAAGTTCCGGTTGCTTCAATCAAAGTGACTGCTTCATCAGATCCAGAAATCCAAAATACTTTTGCAGTACCTTCCATAATCTCCAAAGTGCAATCAATAGACAACTCCTTACCGGCTTCTCTCTTTATGGAAGTTCCTCCGAACAAATACTCTGTATCTGAAAAATTCTCATAATCAGCCGTATAAGTTCCCGTATAATCATCAATCCCTTTTTCTTTTGTTCCTTCCAAAGATAACTTTCCTGTAAGTTCTATGGCTCCAGCCGACTGAACGATATTATTATAATGATCGAGAATTTCATCTTTTGAACAGCCAGAAATCATAAAACTTCCCAAAAGAACAAATGCCAATGCTAAAACTATTTTCTTCATAAAATCATCACCAGCCTTTCTTTGGTGCTACCTTTTTGGCCTTTTTCTTTGTTTGGGTTGCTTCTCGCTCTTTCATGCACAAAATCAAGATGGCAGAAATAACAACAGCAAGCACAAGACTGCAAGAACAGGTTCCGATATTCCAGTTGACTGCGGTATCATAGCTACGGTAGCCTACCATTCCGAGACTTGCGGTAATCGGATAAAGGTTTGCTAATGTCATATTTCCTGCGGCAAACATCCCTCCATATCCATAGACAAAAGCAATGATTACACCAACTAAAAAGCTGCCTGCCCTCCGACAAGTAAGGGCGATAATCGGCAGAACCGCAAGATATAAAAAGAAATTAACCGCGGTAATCTGCAAAATCGCTTTTAGAGCTAAGGAAACCTTAAAGCCGGGAAATCCCACAATCATTTCTGCAATGATTGTAAACAGGCTGCATATCAGTCCAAAAATAATAGACAATACGCCGCACACAATCAATTTTCCGGTCAGCAGTTTCTTAAAAGAGATCGGCACAGTTAGAATATTTTTCAATGTGTCATCCGTCTGCTCACGAGAAATCATATATCCAGCAATTAGGCTGATACACATCGGAAAAATCATGGACATATTGTTTTTGATGACCTGTTCTGTAAGATAGGCGAAATCCCAAACAGAACCATCATTCGCCATAGAGGTAAACAAAGTCAGCAGGACGGATAGGAGCATGAGCGCAACACCCGCCCAAAGAATATGATACCTTTTCAATTTATAAAATTCTGTTTTTACAATGCGAACCATGTTTATTCCCCCCTCTGCTTATATAATCTGTCAATCAGTAAGAACGAAACGATTGCCATGATCCCAAGAATGAATACAACTTGAAAGGTTGAAGGAATTAGCCCTGTCATTTGCTCCAAGTCCATTTTTATTCCATGAGCCGCCATATCTCCTGCACTCCAAAATGTAGTCAGTGGCGTGGGCAGAAGCCATAACATAGTTTTAGGAAGTGTGTCAAACAAAGCCGTAGCACTCATGTTCAGGACGCTGTAAAAGACACACAGCAAAATGGAAAATACATAGGTCTTACTGAAAAAGACAACAAGGACAATCAACGGGAGTGTTCCCGCCGTAATGAAAATTCCTGTTTCAACCGCTAAAAACAATTTATAGCCTATTCCATAAACTTCTAATGTTCCAAATCCGCAAAGAATTGTCGCAATGGTGGAAGCCACACAAAAAACAATTCCAAAGAGAAAGAGGACAATAATCTTTGCAAGCACCATTTGCGTGCTGGTTACGGGAATTGTACGCAGATTTTTGAATGTATCGTTGTCGCGTTCCATAAAGAACAGGATAGCGGCAATCACTCCGATAATGCAGGGCAGTAAAAACTGGATACCATATCCCAACACCATGTTAAATAGTCCGTCAAAAGCATCTGCCCGATCTGTATATCGCTCCATCATAGAGGGCGTTGTCATCAGATAAGTCAGCGGGAGTGGAAACAGGAAAGCAGCCAGAATAATCAGCGGAATAAATTTCTTCCGTTTCAATTTCAAAAATTCGCATTTGATTAGTTTAAGCAATTCCTTCGCCCCCTGTCACACGCTTGAAGTAATCTTCAAGACTTTCCTCACAAGTATGCGCCTCCGATACCTCCAATCCGTTTTCTACAAAGGCAGTTACAATTTTCCCCACAGGCAGATCAAGGTTGTGCAGGCGCAGATTGTGGTCGTCCTGTATGGAAAAATGGTTTTCATGGAAATTTCGTTCCAAAATTCTTGCCGCCTGCGCAGTATCAGAGAGTGTAAACCGGATATGCTTACTGCTTTTTTGCTCCAACTCAGCAAGGCTTTCTTCTTCCAGCAATGCGCCGTGGTCGATAATTCCAATATCGTCAGCCAGCAAGGAAATCTCCGAAAGAATGTGACTGGAAATCAAAATGGTTTTTCCTCTTGCGTCGCAAAGCTCCCGAATAAAGGATCGTACTTCTGCAATACCGATGGGATCGAGACCGTTGATCGGCTCATCCAAAATTAAAAGTTCCGGATCGTGCATAACAGCAAGGGCGATAGCAAGCCGCTGCTTCATACCAAGAGAATACTGTGAAAAGAGCTTTTTATCTTTGTAAGGCAATCCTACCAAATCCAGAGCGTCTTTGATGGCATGATTGTTTGGTACGCCCCGCAGAGTAGCAAAGATACGCAGGTTCTCTGTGCCGGTCAGATTGGGATAAAAGCCAGGGGACTCAATCAGACTGCCAATACGGGGCAACAGCTTCTTTTCATTCCCCTGTAAAGACTTTCCCCAGATTTTGACCTCCCCAGAAGTCGGCTTCGTTAAGCCCAACAGCATTTTCATGGTAGTAGTTTTTCCGGCTCCGTTTCTGCCCAGCAGACCATAAATTCTCCCACGCTTCACATGGATATTTAAGTCAGCCACACTCTTTTGCGAGCCGTATTGCTTCGTCAGATTTTTTGTTTCAATGATGTAATTGGTATCCATATTCAAAACCTCCTGTTCTGTAAGGTATTCTATCACGCCAACCTTGCATTCAACCTTGCCGCAACCTTGCATTAACCTTGCAATTTGAAATCCGGCAAAAATGACAAAGGTTCCCGCCATAAAGACGGGAACCCGCTTAAATCTCCAAAGGAAAAAGCAACATAAATTCAGTTCCTTCTCCCGGAAAACTTTCAACTGTTATGCTTCCACCCATCTTTTCTACAAGCTGATGGACAATAGAAAGGCCAAGTCCGCTGCCTTTTTCGGAGCGTCCTTTATCACATTTATAAAGCCGTTCAAAAATGTGTTTCAAATCGTCTTTTTCAATCCCCACACCATTATCCGCCAGCAGCAGCTCCATGTGATTTCCCTGCTTTGACAGGGCAATTTTAATTTTGTCCGCATGGCTGTGAGCAATTACATTTTGAATGAGATTATTGATGATCCTCATATAGCTGTCCATATCCAATCTTACCCGGACAGGCTGTTCGGGAATATCAATGTCATAATCAACCTGTTTATCCTCAAAAATCGGTATCCAGTCGATCAGGATATTTCTTGTCAGCTCTGCGGCCTCAATGCTCTGCGATCTCCAAAGCAAACTCGTTGGAATTTAACTTGAACCAGTCAAAGAGTACATCAATATATTCTTTCAGATCGTGAGCTTTCCGGTGGGCGGTTTCGATATAATCATCCCGGTCTTTTCCTGTGACCAGTCCTTTGTGTGCAGCGTCAAGATACCCAATCAGAGTGGTAAGGGGCGTCCGAACATCGTGGGAAAGGCTCGTCATAAGCTGGCGGTTGGTTTCTTCTGTCTGCCGTACAATCGAAAGTCTGCCTTCATAGGACACAACGATTTCATTGATTTCATAGGCAAGAGGTGCGGTCAGTTCATTTGTTGCAGACAGAATACGCCGGTTGCCATTTCCGTTTTTCACATCAACCAGTGCATCGGTCATTTCTGCAATTTGCTTTTTTACGCGCCGAACGAGAACGATGGAAGTCAATACAGCCACAACAGCAATCACAATGGACAAGAAAACGATGATTTCCATACCAGCTACACCTCCTTATTAAAGCGGTAGCCAATCCCTTTGACCGTTTGTATATATTTTGGGCTTGAAGGATTGACTTCTATTTTTTTACGAAGCCGGCTGATAATCGCCATAATGTTACTGTCATCATAGAAATATTCTTCGCCCCAAACTTCCTCATAAATCTGCTGTTTTGTCAAAATTTTCCCTTGATGTTTTGCACAGTACAGGAGCAGATCAAATTCCTTTGGCGGAAGTTCAAAAGTGCCATTTTCCGTCGTAACAGAACGATTTTCAAGGTCAATTTGCAATCCATCAAAATCCAGTTTTTGCACAGCTCCGGCTTGATGATTAAAGCGGGTGTAGCGGCGAATGAGGGACGCAATACGGGCAATCAGTTCGTCCATATCAAACGGTTTTGTCAGATAATCGTCCGCCCCGGCCCGTAAGCCCCGCACTTTAGAAATGCTGTCATTTTTGGATGTAAACATCAAAATAGTTTTTTTTTTTTTTTTTTTTTTTTTTTTTTTTTTTTTTTTTTTTTTTTTTTTTTTTTTTTTTTTTTTTTTTTTTTTTTTTTTTTTTTTTTTTTTTTTTTTTTTTTTTTTTTTTTTTTTTTTTTTTTTTTTTTTTTTTTTTTTTTTTTTTTTTTTTTTTTTTTTTTTTTTTTTTTTTTTTTTTTTTTTTTTTTTTTTTTTTTTTTTTTTTTTTTTTTTTTTTTTTTTTTTTTTTTTTTTTTTTTTAAAAAAAAAAAAAAAAAAAAAAAAAAAAAAAAAAAAAAAAAAAAAAAAAAAAAAAAAAAAAAAAAAAAAAAAAAAAAAAAAAAAAAAAAAAAAAAAAAAAAAAAAAAAAAAAAAAAAAAAAAAAAAAAAAAAAAAAAAAAAAAAAAAAAAAAAAAAAAAAAAAAAAAAAAAAAAAAAAAAAAAAAAAAAAAAAAAAAAAAAAAAAAAAAAAAAAAAAAAAAAAAAAAAAAAAAAAAAAAAAAAAAAAAAAAAAAAAAAAAAAAAAAAAAAAAAAAAAAAAAAAAAAAAAAAAAAAAAAAAAAAAAAAAAAAAAAAAAAAAAAAAAAAAAAAAAAAAAAAAAAAAAAAAAAAAAAAAAAAAAAAAAAAAAAAAAAAAAAAAAAAAAAAAAAAAAAAAAAAAAAAAAAAAAAAAAAAAAAAAAAAAAAAAAAAAAAAAAAAAAAAAAAAAAAAAAAAAAAAAAAAAAAAAAAAAAAAAAAAAAA
>NZ_JBWJVP010000315.1:0-1887 GCF_056339915.1 Blautia sp. ZXY-1-B12
TATGTCCGTGACAGCATCCGGCGCGAGGACTGCACGGGAGCTTAAAGATACTTCCTCACGGCCTCCTAAAGACTTGGGGGAACCCTGCGGCGCACGAGTAAAACGACGCTGCGGAGTTATGACAACCGCGCCAGCGGAGACCTGTTATTATACCGGTCAATAGGCTTGATTATGCCGATTTTTGTAAGGGGTTGAAAGGGATGAAAAGTCAGCAGACTTTAATCAACTAGATTATCACAGGCAGGCTGGGGATCGTGCCCTCGTTTTCAATGTTGGCAAGATACCTGGTATCAATGTTCACCTTTTCGGCTAAATCTTTTCGTGCAAGGTTCTTCGCCTTCCGTGCTTCTTTTACATCCGCACCGAAGGTTTCAAAGCCAGGGCAGTCTTTCACTTTTGCCATTCAACATCACCCACATACATTTTATATTTCATATCTCGGTATTGCTATCATTCGGCTAACCGTATATAATAATGACAAAGGATTTTTTACGGGAGGATAGCAAAATGCTTGAATATATCTCTGCCCCAGAAGCGGCAAAAAAGTGGGGCATTTCCGAACGACGGGTTCAAAAGCTGTGCGAAGAAAACCGAATACCGGGTGTTGCAAAATTCAGCCGTATGTGGTTGATACCAAAGGACGCTGAAAAGCCTGTTGATGGAAGAACGAAAAAGTTGAGAAATTTTTGAGATTTTCATGCGATACTATATGCTTGCGAAAGGAGGCGTTGATTTGTGAACGAAAAGCTACTCATCGTGGATGATGAAAAAGGCGTCGTTGATATGCTGAAAAGCTATTTTGAAATGCAGAGCTTTGTGGTCTATACGGCGTATGATGGCGAAACAGCATTGAAACAGGCGGCTTGCCATCCTGATCTTGTACTGCTAGACATCAATATGCCCGGCATGGACGGACTTACCGTATGCGAGAAAATCCGCAGCCACATTTCTTGTCCCATCTTATTTTTGACGGCCAGAATAGAAACCGCCGATAAGATCAAAGGGTTTCAGGTTGGAGCGGATGACTATATCATAAAACCGTTTGACATTGATGAATTAGGCGCAAGGGTCGCTGCACACTTGCGGCGGGAAAACAGAAAGCAGAGGCAATCCGAACTCCGCTTTTTCTCTGAAATGGTGATCGACTACTCTAAACGGGAGGTATCTATCAACGGAACGCCTGTCAACTTATCAAAAAAGGAATTTGACATTGTGGAGCTGCTTTCACTGAACGCTGGGCAGGTATTTGACCGGGAACGGATTTATGAAGCTGTGTGGGGACTTGATGGCGAAGGCAACAGTGATACCATTATGGAGCATATCCGAAAAATTCGAAGCAAGTTTACTGCCTTGTCGCATCACAGTTATATCGAAACAGTTTGGGGGGTGGGTTACAAATGGAATGGATAAAAAATATGAGCCTGAAAAAGTCCTTGTTCACGCTGACGCTCATCAACCTATTGCTGGCATTAAGCCTTTCGGCTGTTGTTTTTGTGGGCTGCACAAAATTGAGTGCAGTATTTGCCCCATCTGGCGTGCAAATTATCGTTGGAGCAGATTCCACAATAAAGACAGAGTTTCCGGAACCGGTAGCAGGAGCAACCGCAGTTAGAAATGCGTTGGTCATTTTTCAGTTCGTTTTGCCGATGCTATTCTTCATTGTCGCTTTGATATTAACTGCATCTCTGTTCTATCGCTGTAAGCTGAAAGAGCCACTTGCTATTCTTATGGATGGTGCAAATCGCATGATGCAGAATGACTTGGACTTTATCATTCCGGCCGTGTCCGAGGACGAACTGGGACAGCTCTGTGTCACGTTTGAAACCATGCGGCAATCACTTTTGAACAGCAACCGTGAGTTGTGGCGACAAACGGAAGAACGGAAAC
>NZ_JBWJVP010000316.1:0-8452 GCF_056339915.1 Blautia sp. ZXY-1-B12
ACCGCCAACGAGGTCAATCTCTGCCTGTCCATTCAGGCGTTTCAGGAGTGTGTCCACTCACAGAGCTACAGCTATATGCTCGACACCATCTGTTCCCCCGTGGAGCGCAATGACATCCTCTACCAATGGAAAACGGACGAGCATCTGCTGCGCCGCAACACCTTCATTGGGGACTGCTACAACGAGTTTCAGGAGCGGAAGGACGCTCCCTCGCTGTTGCGCGTGATGATGGCGAACTATATTTTGGAGGGCATCTATTTTTACAGCGGCTTTATGTTCTTCTACAATCTCTCCCGAAACGGGAAGATGCCCGGCTCGGCGCAGGAGATTCGCTACATCAACCGCGATGAGAACACGCACTTGTGGCTGTTCCGCAATATCATCACAGAGCTGCAAAAGGAGCAGCCGGAGTTGTTCACCGCTGAGAGCGTACAAGCGCTGCGCGAGATGATGCATGAGGGCGTGGAGCAGGAGATCGCATGGGGGCATTATGTGATCGGCGACGACATCCCGGGGTTGAACCGGCAGATGATCAGCGATTACATCCGCTATCTCGGCAATCTTCGCTGGACGAGCCTTGGCTATCCGGCATTGTATCCGGGCTTTGAGAGCGAACCGGAGAGCATGGAATGGGTCAGCCAGTACGCCGACGCCAACATGGTCAAGACCGATTTCTTTGAGGCACGCAGTACCGCTTACGCCAAGAGTACCGCACTAATAGACGATTTATAAGAAAACAAAGGAAAGGAGCTGGCAGATATGGCAGCTATGAACATGAATCAGGAGCAGTTTAAGCAGTTGATCCGGGAGGAAAAGCCTGTTTTGGTGGATTTCTGGGCGCCCTGGTGCGGCTATTGCCGGAGGATCGGCCCTGCGTATGAGAAGATTGGAGAGGAATACGCGGACAGCCTTGCCGTCGGCAAGATCAATATTGACGAGGAGCCGCAGTTGGCGGGGGCCGAGGGGATGAAGGTCATCCCGACTCTGGTGCTGTTCCGGAACGGAAAGGCCGTGGGTTCCATCACCGCGCCCGGCTCAAAGGCAGAGATCGACCGTTTCATTCAGGAAGCCTTGGCGAAATAACGGAGGGTTCAGATATAAACAACAATCATGTTTATGATATGATTGTGGTGGGCGAAGGATTACACATCATCCAGACCTTTGAGCCGCATCCACTGTACGCTGTCATGGAGGGCTTGGGCTACGAGCACCACACCGAGCAGCGGAGTGAGGCGGAGTTCCATGTCTGGTTCTGCCGTGTGGAGAAGAATGCAGGCGACAGCTCCGCTCCCTTCAAGCCGCTGGCTCTTTTGAACTATCCCATGATTGATGAAAAGCTGGGGCAGATCGCCGTGGATTTTTGGGAGACCACATGGCAGAGCGAGAAGCGCGTACTGCCCTACGAAACGCTGCTGCTGTCCCTGACCAACGCTGTCGGTGCGGGCCGGATGCGGCAGGCGGCGCGGGAGCTGGTAAAGGCATATATCCACGGTGTGGAGAGCGCCGCGTTGGACGACGTGTTCGAGCTGCTGGCATGGAATCAGGGCATCGGTTTTTTCAGCAGCGAGATCGGCCCCTCTGCGCTGTTTCAGGCGTACAAGCTAATTAAAAACGGTGAGAAGCAGGGCAAGTCCCGGGAGGATATCTGCAGTGCGCTGCGCGAGAAATTCGGGGAGAAGAACCCGGAGATGCAGGTCCTGAACAGATGATAAGGAGTTGTTTTGTATTATGACCATTCAAACGGTAACAGATGCCATCCGCTATGTAGGGGTGGATGATAACACATTGGCACTCTTTGAAAACCAGTACCCCGTCCAGCCTATGGGAGTGAGCTACAACTCCTATGTCATTCTGGATGAGAAGATTGCCGTGATGGACAGCGTGGACGCACGGGCGGCGGAAGAATGGCTTTCCAATGTGGCGCGGGTGTTGGAGGGGCGCAGCCCCGACTATCTTGTGGTCACACACATGGAGCCGGATCATTCCGGCAGCCTCATGCGGCTGGCACAAAAGTACCCGGAGATGAAGATCGTGGGAAACGCGAAAACATTTACCCTGATCAAGCAGTTCTTCGGCACAGGTGCATTGTCGGAAGAACGTATGCTGGAGGTTGGCGAAAGAGATACGCTTTCCTTGGGTTTGCACCGGCTGAGCTTTCTGCTGGCGCCGATGGTACACTGGCCGGAGGTGATGGCAGCGTATGAAGAGGAGGAAAAGATCCTGTTCTCGGCGGATGCCTTCGGCCGCTTCGGTTCACTGGAACGGACTGCCCGTGCCCCCTGGGCGCCGCAGGCCCGGCGGTATTATTACAACATCGTCGGAAAGTATGGCGCACAGGTGCAGGCGCTGCTGAAAAAAATCTCCGCGCTGGAGATCAAAACGATCTGCCCGCTCCATGGCCCCATGCTCACAGAAGACTTGGGGGAGTATCTGCGGCTCTATGATCTCTGGTCAAAATGGAAACCGGAAAAACCGGAGGGCATCCTGATCGCTCACGCATCCATCCATGGAAATACCGCATATGCATCGGAGGCCCTCAAGAGCAAGCTGGAGGGTAAAGGTGCGCAAGTCACCATGTGCGATCTGACGGCAACAGACCTTTCCTATGCCGTGACCAGCGCATTCTACTGTGGGAAACTGGTGTTGGCCTGCTCCACTTATGACGGAGGACTGTTCCCGCCCATGAAGGCCTTTTTGGATCATTTACAGACAAAGGGATTCCGAAACCGCCGGATCGGCCTTCATGGAAAACGGCTCATGGGCCCCTGCTGCCGCGCGGCTGATGCGTGCCGAGTTGGAAAAGATGAAGGAACTCCGACTGTGTGAAACAGATGTATCGCTGCGCGGCGCACTGAACCAAACCAGCGAAGCGCAGATGGACGCTCTGGTGGCGGAGCTCTGCGCGGAGTAGGCGGCGAATCTGGCTTCGTCTGTCCGCACGATGCCTCAAAAGCAAAATATCGTCGCTGATTTATTTAGACAACAATATAGCGTTGAGTGATGCCGAAGCTTTGAAAATGGATCGAAGTGCAGCCGCAGATGTTCTCTGCGGCTGCGCTTTTTGCATTTTGACCATGGTGCAAACGGATGGCTTTGACCGTTGCCCTCGGTTTCTAAGGAGACACGAAGTGCTACATGGAAGCGTATCATAGATCTGCTCCATAGCCACGCCCTCACTGCGCCAGCGTTTCCCGGATAAATGTCTCAATGGCGGCTTTGGAGCCGGGCGCTACCGCAGAGCCGATCACCTAGCCGCTCTTAAAGAGCATCAGCGTGGGGATGGTGTCGATGCCGAAACGCTCGATGAGCTGCGGCTCCTCGTCGTAGTTGATTTTGCCAGCGATGAGCGTGTCGGCGTACTACTCCCCCACTTTGTCGAAGGCCGGGGCAATACGGCGGCAGTAGGGGCACCACTGGGCCCAGAAATCCACCAGCTCGGGCTTGTCCGCATGCAGGACGTCATTCTCAAAGCTTTTGGTCGTAATGGTAAGCATCGTAAAATCCTCCTATTTCTGTGTGAAAAGCTGTTTTTCAATATCCGTGATCGTAATGTGCGAGAGATAGGCGGCGCATTCCTCATTCATGCTCCGGTAAAGCGCATCTATCACGCCCGCCATGTCGGAGCAGATGGCGCAGTCCCGGTCAATGTCGCCGCTGTGCCACGCGCAGTCCACAAAGCGGGTATTCACCGCCTCCGCTACCTGCCGGAGAGAAAAGGTTGCGGGGTCTGCCGTCAGGCGGTAGCCGCCGTCCAAGCCCTCCCGGGTCTCTACCATTCCCGCTTTTTTCAGCCCCGTCAGCACCCGGCGGACGCGGGTGGGATTGGTGCAGATGTTCTCCGCCAGCGCTTCGCTGCTGAGGGAGCGTCCACTGTGGCTCAGGCAGACCAGCGCATGGACGGCCAGATTAAAAGAACTGTCCACAATCATCCCTCCTTCACAAGCTCGTAGGGCCAGTCGATGACGCCGCCGAAGTTGTAGACGCTCTGATACCCCAGCGCCAGCAGCTTTTGTGCAGCATCCTTGCTGCGGCGGCCGCTGCGGCAGTAGATCAGCAGCGTCGCCTCCTTATCGGACAGCGTCTCGGGCATTTTGCTCCCGATGCTCTCGTTGGGCACAAGGACGGCGTTTTCAATATGCCCGCCATCGTATTCCTCCCGGGTGCGGACATCCACCACCACGACCTCCTGCGAGACCATCATCTCATAGGCTTCCTCGGCGCTGATCTTATGATACGCCGCCTTGCCTGGAGCGTCCTCCGCCGTGTCCGCTTTTGTCTTGGACAGCGTGCAGCCGCTCAGCAGCGCAAGCGAGGTGGCAAGTGCCGCACAAAGTAATATCTGACGCATAATCAACCTCCAACGCAACTGTATTTGCTACTGATACAGGTTATACTGAAATATAAAAGATACAGTTAAAACTGTCAAGGTACTTCGAGGCAGCTTTTGGAGCACAAGCCCTTTGTGGTTGTTGACAGAGAAAAAAATATAGGTATAATAAAAGCATAAGAATAAGACTCATTCTTGCATTTGGAGGGTTGGCGGTATGCCAAAATACGCAGAGGAGATATTGGCCGCCGTAACGGAGCTGCAACAGCATCCTACGGCGGAGCAGGTGTTCCTGGAGATGAAAAGGGAGCATCCCAGCATCTCTCTGGGTACGGTATATCTGCCCCCCCTGCCGGGAGCAGGAAAAAGACAATCTTATGGAGGAGAAGTATCATGAACGCTAACGTATCTAAGCTGCTCAACGAGCAGATCAATAAGGAGTTCTACTCCGCCTATCTGTATCTGGACTTTGCCAACTACTACGCCGCCGTCGGACTGGACGGCTTTGAGAACTGGTATCGGGTACAGGCGCAGGAGGAACGGGATCACGCCATGCTGTTTTATCAGTATTTGCAGAATAACGGCGAGGGCGTCACCTTTGAGGCTATCGCAAAGCCGGAGTGGGAACGAGGCGACAACATGACCCCGCTGAAAAAGGCACTGGAGCACGAGAAGCTGGTCACCGCCAGCATCGATGCCATCTACGCCGCCGCATACGAGGTCAGGGACTTCCGCACCATGCAGATGCTGGACTGGTTCATCAGGGAACAGGGCGAGGAGGAGAAGAACGCCGCTGACCTCATTACCAAGATGGAGCTGTTCGGCGGTGACAGCAAGGGGCTGTATATGCTAAACAGCGAGCTGAAGGCACGTGTCTACACCGCGCCCTCGCTGGTGCTGTAAGCCCCGCGTGTCTGCGGACTTTCGCATCAGGCAAAAGGCAGACTGCATACAGGTGGTCTGCCTTTTCTTCCATCAGACGGTTAGTTAATACTAATTATGTATAAAACAGAAAGGACTTCAGAACTTGAACAAGGAAAAGGAGATCGAAACCGTTACCCTCATGGTGCGCCGGTATTGTTGTGGCGTGCATGGGACAAGGGGCGAGGCGCTTTGTCCGGTGTGCAATCACTGCTGGAATACGCCAGAGAGCGGCGGGACAGATGCCTGCACGGGAAAATTTAGTGGCACTTTGAATCCTTTGTCTGATTTGCTGAGATGAGCGTTGCTTTTTTGATACATTAGCCGTGACTCAAATGGTCACCAGGAGATAAACGGGTACCAGTTTACAGAAAACAGAATAGAATCGTCTTCGATGCCTCGTTGGGAAACCAACGAGGTATTTTTTTTGCCCCAATCCGACTGCATAGGACACTGAAAAAATCAAAACGAACCGTATGTAGTCCTGCAAGGACAACCAAAGTGCGCCTACGAGGCCAACGCGAAACCGGAGGATTCTTGTTAAACTTACTTTGTAAGGACGAAAGTCCGGATGTCCCTTGAAAACTGAATACTCATTCTTCAGGTACATTACTATTTGGTCGAGCCTTCGACTGCACGCCATGAAGCCCATCGGGGCGATAGCGGTTTCGCAGAAGCAAATGCCGGATTGCAACCGGCGGCGGTGTTAAAGCCAGACAGGGACAATGATACTTCCGTAATTCGCGGTCCGGCTATAAGGAAGGCGGGATGGTTAAATTCCAATGGAGCAGTGAAGCACACTGCCGCCTGTGAGAAATCCTACATCTCTGGGGTGATAAGAAAAAAGTACAGAGAAACCATATTTTCAGAAAGCACTGCTGGGTGCTGTATCAGCATAATACCTGGCAGGCTTTATCCATATCAGTGTATGGAGATTGGAGACAACAGCAAATGAAAGAAAACTGGGTTTATCGGCGAGGTGATTTATATCTCGCCAATCTCGGTGTTCCGGTCGGATCAAAGCAGGGCGGTGTTCGTCCTGTTGTGGTTCTTCAGAATGATGTCGGCAATTATTATGCGCCGACGATCACGATTGCTCCGCTGACATCGAAAATTGAGAAGAAGCGAAAGCAGCCAACGCATTTCTTTCTCCGTAAAGCAAAGGGACTGGCAAAACCGTCTATGGTATTGGCAGAACAGCTCGACACCTGCGACAAGATATGCGTGATTCGCTATATTGGGTGGGTAAGTAAGGGGCAGATGCGTGGGATTGACGAAGCTGTAAGGATTCAGCTTGGTTATTACATTCCGGAACAGGCAGAGAGAAAAAAAGACAGGGCAAATGCCGAAAGGAAGGCGAAGAAGGCGATGGATAAACTGATTACAAGGAAGGAAGCAGCCAGTATACTGGGAATCAGCGTAAAAACACTGGATGCTGCAAGAACAGACGGTTTGATCTCCTATGTTCAGAATGTGGAAAACGGCTGCGTTTATTTCACGGAAGTGGGGATTCAGGAGTATATTGCAAAATGTACGCACCGTGCAAAACCGATGGATCGTGCTGCGACATATCGCAAACCTCGAAGCTTTCGGCGGTGAAAATCGACATCGTTGAGTATGGACGATGAATCCGCAATAATGAAAGCAACAACAGGATTGGAGGTAATGATATGGCGGCAAGTAGAATGATGCTTCCCGATTATGGTACGGTGAGTATGAAGGGAACGCAGTATTATCGCACCCGTGTAACAGATCAGCAGGGGCGGCGGGTTTCTTTATATGCAAGAACGAGAGAGGAACTGTACCAGAAGGAACAGGAAGCAATCCAGCAGATTGAGAACAAGACGTATCGCCGCAGTACACCTACAGTGGAGGAGTATTGCGAGAAATGGCTGCTGATGCAGTCGGCACAGATCAGGATGACAACGCTGATTGACTATACATCGAAAGTGAAGAACTACATCATTAAGCCATTGGGCGATATGCATATGGGAGATGTAACAGCAGATGACATTCGCCTGGCACTGCTGGTGGCATCAAAAAAGTCGGCATCCGTGTACAAATCGGTGAACGTTATATATAAGTGTATTTTTACGGCAGCAATGGAGAGCAAGATCATTGATGAGAATCCGACCATCTATCTGAAGAAGAATGTGGGAGGGATTCACCAGAAGGACCGCCTCCCGCTTACGGATGAGCAGGTGAATAAGCTGCTGGATGCCATTTACGGCTTGCCACCGTATGTGTTCGTGATGCTGGGGCTGTACGCAGGATTGCGGAGAGAAGAAATCCTCGGACTTCAATGGGATTCGGTGTATCTTGATTGCGAGGCTCCGTACCTTACCGTTCGGAGAGCCTGGCATACGGAGCATAATCGTCCGGTTATTCTGACAGAGCTGAAAACAAAGGCAGCGCATCGGAATGTCCCTCTTCCGGACAATCTTCTGGAATGCCTGAAAGAGGCAAAGAAAACATCGACATCGGATTATGTGGTTGCAAACCGGGATGGAGACCCGTTGTCCTATACGCAATTCAAGAGATTATGGCAGTATATCGTAACCCGTACCACCAAGGAACGCTGCTATTATCGCTATGAAGATGGCAAGAGGGTAAAGCATACGGTGAAGCCGGTTCTGGGGCAAAAGGCAGCACACAATGGAAATGTGGTTTACAGTCTGGACTTTGAGGTGACTCCGCATCAGCTGCGGCACACCTATATTACGAATCTGATTCATGCTTCGGTTGATCCGAAGACAGTTCAGTATCTTGCCGGTCATGAAAGCAGCAAGATTACCATGGATATTTACGCCAAGGTGAAATATAATCGCCCAGAGCAGCTCGCAGGAGTGCTGGAAGATGCTTTTGCATCGTGGGATTAAGAGTAAATCAGAAAAAACTTGGGGCAGGGATGGTCAAAAATCCCTGCCCTTTTTACATACATTCGACATCCTTGAAGGAAGTGGTGTACGCCATGATAATAAGAGTAGCAACACCCAATGTATGAAGATAGACGAGGAGGAGAACACATGCGTGAACTACTACGGCTATTGAATAGCCGAGCATCTTACTGGGCCCCGATTGAATCGGGGCTTTTCTTATGCTTCAGTTATCCAGCAGCCGTCGTCTTCCGAGGAATGCCTCTTCTGCCAGTTGCGTAGGCTGGCAATGGTACACACTCTTTAGACCGACACGCCCTGCACAAGT
>NZ_JBWJVP010000317.1:0-6990 GCF_056339915.1 Blautia sp. ZXY-1-B12
AATCCAGTGTAAGGGATTTTACAAACTGGAGATGTCCGGATGTGAGTCCCTTCGTCCAGAGTTCATTGCGGCTTCTGCTCCAGTAAGTCATTTTACCTGTTTCAAGAGTGGTATTAAATGCTTCTTCATTCATATACGCCAGCATCAGCACTTCGTTTGTCTGATAATCCTGGGCTATAACAGGTACCATTCCATCACTGTTTAATTTAAAATCAGACCATGCGATGCTGCTTTTTAAATTCACTGTATTTTCCATTTTCTGTCTCCATCTAATTTATTGATTGCCATAAATCATTTCGTAAATTTTCAAATTTTACAAACTGCCCTTGGTAGCACAGAACATCCGTGATCCTTGGATCATAGGATGTGGCTGCATCCAGTGCTTTGGCAAAACTTTTGAACATTGCTTCTGCTACATGGTGATTATTCCCACCTGCCAGAACCCTGATATGAAGATTCATGCCACAGGCATAGGAAATAGCATAGAAGAACTCTTTTACCATTTCCGTGGACATGTCACCGATTCTGTCTGTGGTAAACTCTGCATCCCATACAAAGTAAGGTCTTCCGGACAGATCGATTGCACAGAGCACCAGGGATTCATCCATGGGAAGGATGCAGCTTCCATAGCGCTTAATCCCCTTTTTGTCACCAATTGCTTCTTTTAATGCAGTTCCCAGAACAATTCCTGTATCCTCGATGGTGTGATGGTCATCCACCTGAAGATCACCATGGACTCTGACACTGAGATCAAAGAGCCCATGACGGGTAAATCCATCCAGCATATGGTTAAAAAATCCCACACCTGTCTCAATATCAGAATATCCGGTTCCATCCAGATTTATTTTTAATTTGATTTCTGTTTCTTTTGTATTTCTTTCTGCTGAGGCTTCTCTTGCCATGGTTAAGTCCTCTCTGTCTTACTTATTTTCAAACACTCTGAATCCATTGTTTTAATGCGCAAACTACAGTTTACATTATAGCAGATTTCAGATTCAAAGCCTTACCATTATTCTTTATCTTCATCCTCAAAACGAACTGCAATAGAATTTGCATGTGCAGTAAGCTGCTCAGAAGTTGCAAACTGAATGATATCTTTGTGTATGTTACGCAGTGCGGATTTTGAGTAATATACAATACTTGATTTCTTGATGAAATCATCTACGGAAAGGGCTGAGAAAAATTTGGCTGTTCCGTTTGTAGGAAGTACATGGTTCGGACCTGCAAAATAATCTCCCAGTGGCTCGGAACTGTACTCTCCGATAAAGATCGCACCTGCATTCTTCACTTTCATCATATCTTCAAAGGGATTGGCTGTCACGATCTCCATATGTTCCGGAGCGATTTCATTGGCTGCCTCAATCGCCTCGTCCATATCCTCTGCGATCAGAATGTATCCAAAGTTATCAAGAGATTTCTGAATGATTTCTTTTCTGGAAAGAACCTCCACGAAACCTTTTACTTCTTCATCTACTTTCTTCGCAAATTCCTCACTTGTAGTGATCAGGATAGCACATGCCAGTTCATCATGCTCTGCCTGGGAAAGAAGGTCAGCTGCCACAAAATGCGGATTAGCTGTCTCATCTGCAAGAACAAGGATTTCACTCGGTCCTGCAATGGAGTCAATGCTTACATAGCCATATACTGCTTTCTTTGCAAGAGCTACGAAAATGTTTCCGGGACCTACGATCTTGTCTACCTTCGGAATACTCTCTGTTCCGAAAGCAAGGGCACCGATCGCCTGTGCACCACCCACCTTATAAATCTCATCTGCTCCTGCTTCTTTGGCTGCTACCAGTGTGGAAGCGCATACTTTGCCATCCTTTCCGGGCGGTGTTGTCATAACAATATGCGGGACTCCTGCCACTTTCGCAGGTACAATATTCATCAGTACAGAAGACGGATAAACTGCTTTTCCACCGGGTACATAGACACCCACACGATTTAACGGTGTCACTTTCTGGCCAAGCATGGTTCCATCTGTTGTGCTTGTAAACCAGCTGTTCTGGATCTGTTTTTCATGATACTGACGGATATTGACCAGAGCTTTGCGGATCACTCCAAGAAGTGCAGGATCAATCTGCGCATAAGCCTCTTCAATTTCTGCATCTGTGACGCGGATAGTCTCTTTTGTCACATCAGCTTTGTCAAATTCTTTTGTATAGGCAAAAAGGGCTGCGTCCCCTTCATTTTTTACTTTATCAAGGATCTGAGCTACTGTGGATTCAAATTTCCCATAGTTATTCGGGCTTCTTTTCAGCAGATTCTCAAGAATATCCTTTGTTGATTCTTTTGTTAATTTTACTGTACGCATCTTTACATCTCCCTCCTGAAGAACTCTTCTTAAGTCTTCAATAAGTTTACGGATTCTCTCATTTTCCATCTTCATGCTCACCTGATTGACTACCATTCTGGCAGACAGCGGGCAGACCTCTTCCAGCACCTTCAGTCCGTTTTCCTTCAGTGTACTTCCGGTCTCCACAATATCTACGATCACTTCAGACAGACCAACGATGGGTGCCAGTTCAATGGAACCGTTTAATTTGATCAAATCTACTGTCTGGTGTTTTCTGTTAAAGAAGTAATCCTTGGCAATATTGGGATATTTAGTCGCCACACGGATCAGCTGGTTGTTCTCCAGAACCTCTCTGGCACTCTCCGGTCCACAGACACACATCTTACATTTTCCAAATCCAAGATCCATCACTTCATAAAGCTTACGGCCTTCCTCCAGGATCGTATCCTTTCCCACAATTCCGATATCTGCCGCACCATACTCTACATAGGTAGGAACATCCGGCCCTTTTGCAAGGAAGAATTTCATCTTCAGTTCTTCATTGGTAAAGATCAGTTTACGGGAATCTTTATCTTTCATCTCTTCGCAGGTGATTCCTGCTTTCTCAAACATCTCCATTGTTTTGTTGGCAAGTCTGCCTTTTGTCAGGGCAACTGTCAGGTATCTCATGGCTTATCTGGCCTCCTTTTTCAAACGTAATGCCACACATCTGCCCTCTGCACGAAGTTTCTGTGCCTCTTTAATGGCTTCTGTACGGTTCTGTGGCTCGTATTCGATTACTTCCGGCTTCTCCTCTTTCTCAGAGATCAGTTTCTGGCTGGAAAGTGCAAGAAGAAGGTTATCTACTTCAAGGGCAAATCCGATAGATGCCGCAGGTTTGCCAAAGTGTTTCATCAGGCCATTGTAACGGCCTCCCTTGATCATAGGTTCACCGGTTCCGTAAGTATATGCCTGGAAAATGATACCTGTATAGTACTGATATTTACTAAGCATTCCAAAATCGAAAGAGATATACTTTTCATATCCGTAGTTTTTCATAATCTCATAGATTTCTTCCAGTCTGGAAACTGCCTCCAGTGCGCAGGCGTTGTTTGTCAGACTTCTGGCTTTCTTTAAGACTTCTTCTGAACCAAACATCTGTGGGATTTCAGTAAAGGCTTTCTGCATACTGTCTTTGAGTTTCTGTTCTTCTACAAACTCTTCTACTCCGAAAGAATTTTTCTGCGAGATCAAAACACGAAGACGTTCTTCTGCTTCCGGACCGAGTTCAGCTTCTTTTAATAAGGATTTGAAGTAATCTACCTGTCCGACACTGACCTGAAATTCTGTAAGACCTGCTGCCAGAAGGCATTCCACTGTCATGGCAAGAAGTTCTGCATCTGCATCTGCGGATTCATCACCGATCCGTTCTACTCCCATCTGTGTGGTTTCTTTGAGATGTCCTCTGTAGCTGGTGTTATTAATAAATGTGTTTCCTGTGTAGCAGAGGCTTACAGGTTCTTTGTCCGGGGAAAAGTAGGTTGCACAGGCTCTGGATACAGACGGGGTGAAGTCAGGTCTGAGTACCAGGGTATTGCCTTCTCTGTCAAAGAATTTATAAAGTTCTTTGGATGGGATGGTTCCTACTTCGCGGCTGAATACTTCAAAGTATTCGAATGTCGGGGTTTCTATGTCTTCATAGCCATACTGGTGGAAGACGCGATGGATTTTCTCCTGTACCTTTCTTTTCTGGCTGCATTCGCCGTTGTAGATGTCTCTTACACCTTCAGGGGTGTGGAAAATACGCTGCATGGGTGGTCCTCCTCTTGGTTATGTATTGTGTTGATTTATTACTTCGTTGGTTTTACTTTAGTACGGTAACGTGCTACTAAAGTAATGTGAGACTAGATAGAATTATAATGGTTTTTCAGAAAAATGTCAAGTACAGTTAATGTTATTATATTGTTGTTTTTGTCTATTCGTTATGTGTATTCAAAGGGACGCTCAGAAACATATTGTATTTGAGGTGCGGTTTCGGTATCTAAGAGCTTCTAAGTCTTCAGAAAATCTGCTAAAACCATGAGAAGAAAAGCCCGGAATTACTCGCTGTCGCTCAGACAAGGGGCTTTTCTTCTCATAACGCAGATTTCCTGAAAACTAAGAATCTCTGAAGACACCTGCAAATGCACCTCAAATACAATATGTTTCCGAGCTGGTTTTCGCAATACGGAAGATTATGATGGCTATAGCAAGTCTATTAGCTAATGCATTTAAGATAGTTCGAGCCGAGTGTGAAAGACAAGGAAGATACCTGCAGGCGTGCCTGACGCACGTCAAGGATATCTGACACAGGATTTCACGCTCTGATGAACTGAATCAATATACATTATAAGAGGCTTGCTATAGTATGCCAGCCAGTTGATTTCTTCATGATTACTGCCAATACACAGCGCAGAAATTTATTTTATTTCCGGTGCATTTGCAGGTATCTTAGAGCGTGTCTGAAAAAGGCTTTCTGCAAGATGTGCGTCACAACTTCGTGGGATATTTTGCCCGGATGAGGGCGCCGTAGCGGGCTACGGCAACTGAATTCGGGTGAAATATCCCGCAAAGTGGGGCGTGCAGATTGCGGGCATGATTTTTCAGACACACTCTAGAGTTTCTTAGGCAAAAAAAATCTGCGTTATGAGCCGGCTGTTTCACTGTCTGAGCGAAGTCTGCGACGGAGCGAGTTTGAGAAGACGGCTCATGCTTTTAGCAAATTTTTTTTGCCTTAGAAACTCTTAGAGGCCCAGAAAACCGCACCGGAAATAAAGAGCAAACTTCTGCGCGTCCCCTTTCCTATTCCCGTTCATTAAGATCAGTCTGAACTCCATCAAGAAAGGGCACAAGAAACCCGCTTTTTTTATTCAAATAATACTGCGGTTCTAGCTCTTCGCGCCGGAAAAGCTCTTGCGGCCGCCTTCCTGCATCCGGTTCCAGAAAGTAAGGAGACTGCGCAGTGTAAGGTAATAGAACTGGTTTTCATGGCTGTAGAATATAAGCAAAAAAGCCACCCCTCCCTGCTTTTCAAATGCCTGCATAAATTCCACCTGATGAGGATGGATATTCGCAAGCGGAAAAGTATCCGCCGCGCATTCTTTGGCATCAAAGCAGACAGGGATGCCCTGTACTGCCCCGATATAGTCTACAGTGCTTCGTTGCTCGAAATATGCCAGCGTAATATGACGGTTTTCCTTATCCATACGGACAGGTGTGATCGGAGTGGGAATTTTCTGGATAAGCGCCAGTCCCTTTTCTCTGTATTGTTCATTTGTACGATTTACAAGATCCTCCAGAGTCGATCGCCGCAAACCTCTGCTGTTCCATGTTGCCACTTTATTTCTCCGTAAATTTTATTTTCTACTTCAATAATTTTACCGACGGATAATACCTGATAACTGCCTTTCCGACAATCTCATCAAAGGTCACAAAACTGGTGCTTTTCCAGCAACGGGAGTCTTTGGAATGATTGCGGTTATCACCCAGGACGAAATAGCTGTTTTCAGGAACTTCATACGGGCCAAAGCTACCCCTTGGTTTTTCCGGAACGAAACTGTCATCCAGAGGAATCTCTGAATCATTGATATAGACTTTGCCGTCCTTAATCTGTACTTTTTCTCCCGGAAGTCCGATGACTCGTTTGATGAAAAGCTTGCTTTCGTCATCCGGGTATTTGAAAATAACAATGTCAAAGCGTTCCGGATTTTTTATTTTTTTTGATATTTCATGTCCGAAGAAATCCAGATTGAGTCCATATGCAAGGCGGAATCCGAAAATACGGTCTCCTGTCATAATGGTTTTTTCCATTGATTCGGAGGGAATTTTGGCATTGATCAGTACTACGCTATTCACAAGCGTTACGATCACTACTACTATGATGATCATTTTTGCGTAATCCCATATTTCTTTCCAGATTCTCATGATAAGCCTCCTCAAGATTTTCCTCTTTGATGATTTTACAGAAAAGCTCCGGTGCCGGCGCCACAAAGTTCTGGTCTGTCTCCGGAATTACTAACCTGTATGCATGGAGAAGCTGATGTCTGACTCCATGGCGGATGTATTGCTTATTAAATTCAGAATCTCCGTATTTGGTGTCTCCAAGCAATGGATGTCCTGTTCCTGCAAGGTGAGCACGAATCTGGTGAGTACGGCCTGTGATCAGCTCAACTTCCAGAAGAGTTATTTTTCCGTTGCTGCCAAGAGGACGATATTTCGTTTCAATCGGCAGGGAATCTTTGAATTCCTGTCTGCTTACGATTACTTTGTTTGTTTTTTTATCTTTGTGCAGATAACCCCTGATATGATCCGGTTTTTCTATTTTGCCTTTTGTGAGGCAGATGTAGTATTTGTGAAGTGTTCTTGTCGTGGAATATCCTGGACAGAAGTCTGCAGACCGGCAAGGCTTTTACCTGCACAGACCATTCCGCTGGATATTACGGTCAAGTCGGTTACATACAGAAGGTCTGAAGGTTTTGAGCTGTTCTTCTGTAAGATCACCTTTCTTTAAAAGGTAGCCGATCAGATATTCGACAAGGGACGGTTCCCCATCATCTGCCGGCTGTGAAAGCATCCCTGCCGGTTTATTGATGATAATTGAAGCGGCGCACGAAAAACGCGAAAGCGTTTCACGATAAATGCGAAAACGCCTATCTAGGTTGTTGGGTTTGGGGTTA
>NZ_JBWJVP010000318.1:0-5180 GCF_056339915.1 Blautia sp. ZXY-1-B12
GAACTGGGCATTGTATTCTTTCAATCTTCCACATACATCTGCAACATTTGTATGATTTGCATTAGGAGCAACTTTGTCAAGCATATCCGCAAGTACAACAGTATTTCCTTCGTAACAGAGATATTCTGCTGTTTCAAGTCCCGTAACACCTGCTCCGATGATCATTACTTTTTTATTCTTCAGTCCGGCTTTTCCGGAAAGAATATCTTCGATTGTATATACATTTTCTCCGGTTATTCCGGGAACAGATCCTGGAATGACAGATTTAGAACCTGTTGCTACAAGTACCGCGTCCGGATTCATTTCTGCAATTTTATCCGCAGTCGCTTCCATATCAAGTTTTAATTCAACTCCAAGTTTCTCAAATTCAACATTATAATAATCAGCAATCCAGCCCATACGTTCTTTGAAAGGAGGCTTCTTTGCAAGGTTTATCGTACCTCCAAGCTCACTCTGGCGGTCAACCAATGTTACCTTCATGCCGCGTTCAGCAAGTGTTTTAGCAGCGATCATACCACATGGTCCGCCACCCACAACTACTACCTTATGTTCCTGAGTGTCATATTCTGCATTTCCATAAAGACGTTCGCGGCATGCACGTGGATTAACTGCACATTCCGCAGGAATACCCGCGCCCATCCATGCATTCAGGCTCTCAAAGCAACGCAGACAGTTGATACATTTACAAATTTCATTCTCTCTTCCTTCAAGTACCTTGAGTCCCCACTGTTCGTCTGCGAGCCAGCTTCTTCCCATGGAGACAAAATCAACAATACCTCCTTCCAGAAAACTCTCAGCTACCTGTGGTTCACGTATGCAGGAAACTCCTATCACTGGAATAGAAACGTGATCTTTTACGGCCTTGATCAGATCTTTTCTCCAACCCTGGGGGAAGGAGATCGGCTCTACACATACACTTCCTGTCTCGTATAAACCAACAGACACATCAATAAAATCAATCCCGCAATTCTCAAGCGCCATTGCAATCTTAACTCCATCCTGGATATGGATATAATCCTCTGTCACTCCTGTTTTATCCAGAAATTCTTCAACGCTTAAACGGACACCGATCGGAAAGTCCGGTCCACACTGTACACGGATTCCATTTATGATCTCGGTGATCATACGAAGTCTGTTTTCAAAGGAACCACCATACTCATCTTCGCGTTTATTTGTGTAAGGGGAAAGAAACTGTTGTAATAGATACCCATGAGCCGCATGAAGCTCTACTCCATCGCAACCCGCTTTTTTTACCCGTACAGCACCTGAGATAAACTGTTGGATCAAAGCTTTTACTTCTTCTGTTGAAAGAGCCCTTGTTTCTTGCTGAAGATATTTGCACGGTATTGCTGAAGCAGATACTACCGGACCGCCTGTAAGAGCAGTTACTGTTTCACGTCCAGGGTGATGCAGCTGGATGAATATCTTTGTCCCATATTTATGTACTGTTTCTGCAAGCTTTGCAAGACCTTCGATATGTCTGTCTTTTGAAACAGACAGCTGACGCATCATCCCTGCACCATGCAGATCGTTTACCCTTGCAATCTCCGGAATAATAAGCGCTGCGCCACCAATTGCACGTGCCTCATAGAATGCAATCATGTCTTCCGATGGAGACCCATCCATCTCCGCCAGGCTTGTACCCATCGGTGACATTACAAGCCGGTTTTTAAGTGTAATATTTCCAATTTTTCCCTGTTTAAATATTTCCTGATACATGTACACCCTCCTTTACTTGTGTCTCTTGATTATTATGGCTTAAAAATAACATTTTCATTGTTAAAAAAACAACGGCATAAATATAAAAAAGACATTGTGCATTTATGCACAATGCACTATAATTAATAATAATCTGCAAAACACTGTGCATTTTTCACAAATAATTATAAAGAGGAGTATGAAGATGCTGTTTTCCGATCTTATTGATTATTTAAAAAATGAAAAAACTTTTAACATAATACTAAATTGTTCTACTGATCTTCATGAAATACGAGATGTAGAGCTGCTGGATGGCACTCAAACAAGATACGCCACAGATATTGTCTATTTTGGTTATCCAGATGTCTTGTCTCCTGATATGCAACCTTCTCAATGTATCCTTGTTCGTGGAGAAAACTATCTTTTTCCTTATTCCTGCACGGATCGTGCAACAGTACAGGCAAAAGAGCTTTTTGCGGTTTTTAATGCAGCAAAACAGTTTCTTCAGACACATGAACAGGTTAGTTTATATGAAGAACTGGTTCGAAAAGGCCACTCTTCCCATAGCCTGGATGAAGTGATTAACTCTGCATCCATCAAATTAGGATATTCTTTGGTATTTTGTGACAAGAAATTCCGTATCCTGTCATTTTCTACATCAATTCCGGTTACGGATAAGTTATGGAAAGAAAATATCGAACGTGGATATTGTACATATGATTTCATTAAAAATGTAATGTCATTGGAAGCTGTCCAGGGGGCTTCAGCCAGCATTGAAGCTGTTGAAGTATCCTGTCCGGAATCACCATATCGTAAATGTAGTTCGAAAGTGTTTTTAAACGGTGTTCAGGTTGGTTTTGTTCTGATGATAGAAAACAATATCCCTTTTACCGCAGAACACTTAGCAGCTATGAGTGATGTAAGCCGGGCGATCAGCTCTGTAGTTGGCCATTATCATCCTGAACTGTTTCAGTACACCAGTGCGGATCAGCAGCTTCTTGAAGCTCTGCTGATCGGAACTCCGGCTGATATATTGGCAGAATCCATTTCTCATCTTCGAGTATCTGATGCAATGTATGCACTTTGTATCCAACCGAAGACATTTTTGAAGGAAAATGAATTAAAGCAGCAGCTTTATCCTGTGATCCGGCATATCTTTCCGGAAGCATATATGACTGTCCACGACAATGCATTAGTCCTTCTTGTACCAGATCAGAGTTCTGTTATATTTGTAGATACTCAAAAAGTAATGCTCAAAACGATGGCAGAGTATCATCTGGATGTCGGAATCTCCCTGGTTTTTTCAAAAATGGATGAATTTTACAGAGCTTATCAGCAGGCACGGACAGTTCTTGAATGGAATCACAGAATCCCTGATAACATTAAGAAGGAAATATCATGGGATCAAAGGTATCCGATGGAGCATCAAATACATCGGTATTCTGAAATTGAGTTCTACGAAATGATGAACAAGATCAAAGAACCGGAAAAACTTGCAGATTATATTCACCCTGCCCTTTACAGACTGAATAAATATGACCAGTAGAACGGGAAATGGAACCTACACCAGATACACTTGAAGGTATACTCTACAGTGTTTCCCATAACAATAAGGAAACAGCTAACATTTTGTGTATTCACAGGAATTCGCTGGCTTATCGAATGGAAAAAATCATTGAAATAGGTAAAGCCGATTTAAACGATCCCATGACAGAGTTTCTGTTGAGAATGTCTTTTAAGCTTGTGGAATATTTGAAGATAAGAGACCTCGATCTCCCCTGATATTTAAAATTGTAGCTTTTCATAACATTATAACGAAATGCTGTAATTCTCTCTGAATTGTCAGTGATGCCATAGTAATGGAGATAACCAGTCAGTATCTCATTAAGCTTCTCTCTGTTGACTGTGAGTTTCAGCTTCTCTTCAAGATATTTCGTACTGCTTTCCAGAAGTCTCTCCGATGCCCGTTTGCTCTTCGCAATTGAAGCAGGGGACTTACTTGATTTGGTTAAAAAGGCATATGTCAAAAATGTTATTGACATATGCCCTTTATAGAACTATTATATTATAACAAGAAAGGAGCAGTTTATGCCAAGACCAATAAAATGCAGAAAAGTCTGCCATTTTCCCAATGTTTTAGAATTTCTTCCGGCAGATGATACGGAGAAAAAAGCCCCCATTATTCTGACGGTAGATGAGTATGAAACAATTCGGTCTTTTCTGGACAAGAAAGGTTACAGTCAGGAGCAGTGTGCAGTATCTATGCAGATCGCAAGAAGAACAGTTCAACGAATTTACGCAGATTGCCAGGAAGAAAATAAGGAGATGCCACTTATTGATGGACATCCGCTTAGAATTGAGGGCGGGGATTTCAGAATCTGCGATGGTCAAAGTAGCGACTGCAACCTTGGAGGATGTTACAAGCAGGAGCTTTATCAAAAATATGCAGTGGAAAAAGGAGAAGGTATTATGAGAATAGCAGTAACATATGAAAACGGACAGATTTTCCAGCACTTTGGACACACAGAAACATTTAAGATTTATGATGTAGAAGAAGGGAAAGTGGTACATTCGAGAGGTACGTAGGTACCAACGGAAGCGGACATGGCGCATTGGCAGGAGTTCTGAACGCATTGAATGCAGATGTTTTGATCTGTGGCGGAATCGGAGGGGGCGCACAGACAGCTTTAGCGGCAGCCGGTATTAAGCTTTTCGGAGGAGTTTCCGGAGATGCAGATGAAGCGGTAGAAGCCTTTATACGAATGAAACACTTGCGATAATCCAAATGTGAAGTGTTCTCATCACGAGCACAACCACGGGGAAGGACATACATGTGGCGAGCATGGATGCGTAAGCCATAGCTGTCATTAAGAAGAATGGTTCGCCTAAGAGCGGCTACTGGGAGTATTGTAGATAAATATCTCATACTTTATAGGGCCGTACTTCATAGGGTCGAACCATGACATTCTTTACTAACAGTAAAAAATATGCCAAAAAGATTAAGAAGGCAGAGAAATGTGTGGTATATGAAAATACAGTCAGAGAACTGTTTAGCTGTGAGCAGTTCAAAAAAGGTGCAGAAGCAAAAGGACATCAGGTGAACATGGTACAGAGCCTGCGACGGCTGTATGAGAAATGGCGGTACCTGTGTATTAAAAGATGACATGGCTGAAATACTCGGAATGTTTCGGAAAGCAGATGTACTTGTACTGGCTACTCCGGTTTATTTTTATGGAATCAGTGCCCCAGATGAAGACCTTTATTGACCGCACTTATCCTATCTGGCAGCATCTTGGTAAAAAAGAAGTTTACGATATTATATCGGCTGGTCTGGGGCGAGGACATCATTGAAAGACCGCTTGGTGATCTGGATGGTTTTGTAGAACATCTGGAAGAATACAAGATTGCAGGAAAGATATATGCAGCAAACGTGATGGATGCCGGATTAGTCAGAAATCAAAGTGTTTTCAAAAAAGCCTACT
>NZ_JBWJVP010000319.1:0-9926 GCF_056339915.1 Blautia sp. ZXY-1-B12
AAAAGAGGAAAAGCCTGCAGTTTTGTCTGGAACAGCACCTGGGAGAACTGGAACGCCGCAGGGAGGGCCTTGTGAAAATGCAGGAAATGTGTGAGCGCCTGATCGCAGAGCATCAGTCCCTGGATACCTTGAATGCCGAGAACTGTCTGGAAGAAATCGAGCAGATGGAGAAAGAGGGTGCAAGGTTTATGGATATAAAGAAAACAGATATCCGTAAGAAAAGAAGGACAGGAGCGATCATTGGAGCAGTAGTTATGATCTTGCTTATGGGATTTACCATAGGGCTTATGCTGTGGGCAAATACACAAGATCCCATACCGACCGGACTGCTGATATTCCTGATTGCCATACCGGTTGTGATCATCGGAGGAATTCTGGCAGCACTTGCAGGACGCATGAAAGAGATTGAAGGAGGAGAAGAGGATGAAGCTTCTAAGTATTGAATACATTCCGGGTGTAGAGTTTGAGGCACTGGGAATTGTAAAGGGAACAGTTGTACAGACAAAAAATGTAGGAAAAGATTTCATGGCAGGGATGAAGACCCTGGTAGGCGGGGAAATCACAGGCTATACGGAAATGCTCAATGAGGCAAGACAGATTGCCACCAAGCGTATGGTAGATGAAGCCAAAGAGATGAATGCAGATGCTGTGATCGGTGTAAAATACGGCTCCTCCCAGGTAATGTCAGGGGCAGCAGAAGTTATTGCATATGGAACTGCTGTGAAATATAAATAAATGACAGGATGCCGGCGGCATGAGAGATTTGCCGCCGACATCCCTGAAATATGATCTTACACACTGTCTGAAAAGTGATATCACCACAGATGAAAGGTAACAATATGAGCGATAATAAGAATGTAAATCAGGATAAAGGTCTTCAGGGAAATGAAAAAATAGAGCAGGCGATCGCTGCTCTACAGCAGGAAGCCACTCAGGAAATGCTGGCACATACACTGACTGTAATCCGTAGACGAATGAGAGAAAAGGGTCAGTTTATCCTTTCAGTAGAACCGCCCACAGGAGACAACCAACTTCGGATCGGCACAGTGAAAACCGGAGATGGAAAAATCTGGTGGGCGGCATTTACCGGCTTTGAGGAAGAACTGAAAGGCGGCGGAAGCGTTCAGTCCACTTTTCTGACAGACATAGATCAGCTTTTTCATTCAGCATTACAGGTAAATGAGATTGAGGGAATCATCCTCAACCCATGGAACCGGACGATCATGCTCGATAAGAACCTGATTAATATTATATTGGGAAATATATGAAGCTATGTAAAGAACTCTCATGTTCAGTTAAATAAAAGTCCTCATTGTTTATCCTTTTTACAATTTCTGCAAAGTTATGCGATAGTTAAAAATGGATAAATACTGAGGACTTTTCTGCTTATCGGGAGTTTCCCATTTTGTTCAATTCAGGCAATATTGTAACCAGCATGATAATAAAACACAGAGAACCACCGATCACATTGGATACCGGTTCTGCCATAAACACGCCATCTGTGCCCATGTGTAATCCATAGGGCAGGAAATAAGTCAGCGGAACCACGATAAATACTTTACGAAGCAGGGAGAAAAAAATCGCCTGCTTTTTTTTATTTAATGATTTAAACACTGTCTGACCAATATACTGCAGATCCATAAAAATAAAGGCTGCAAAGTAAAGTTTCAGTGCAGGAACTGCATCCTTTAATAGCAGTTTGTCTGAACTGAAGATCCCAATCAGAAATTCAGGGGCAATGAGAATGACGTTCCACATGATACCTGTATAGATCAGAACCATAATGATCAGAACAACCCCTGCTTTCTTTACCCTGTCAGGACGTCTGGCTCCGTAATTGTAGCTGAGAACAGGAGAGGTTCCCTCATTGATCGCATGGATAGGCGTCTCCACCATCTGGCGAACACTGGATATAATAGTCATGACAGAGATATAAATATCACCGCCTGTCACGGAAAGAACATTATTGCAGCAGATACTTACCAGGCTGTTAGTCAGCTGCATGATAAATCCAGCAGACCCCAGACTGATGATATCCCTGGCATGTCTGGTGCACTCAGAAATCTCATTTATATGAATCCATCTTACCTTCAATTCTGATTTTCCATGAAGAAAATAAAATACAAGCAAGGCAGAGAGAATCTGAGAGATGACAGTAGCAATCGCTGCACCCTTAATCCCCATATCCAGAACAAAAATAAAAATCGGATCAAGAATAATATTTGTCACTGCACCGACTGTTACTGACAGCATACCGATAATGGCATATCCCTGTGCATTGATAAAAGGATTCATTCCTGTTGCTATCATGGAAGGGAGAGTACCCAGAAGGTAAATCATCAGATAGGGATACGCATAAACCAGAGCATCATCTGAAGCACCAAACAGAGTCAGTAAGGGGCGGGCAAAAAGAAATCCGATCAGCATCAGCACAGCAGCACTTCCACATAACATGGTGAAAGCAGTATTCATGATCATGTCAGCAGTCCTGGAATCTCCTTTTCCGCGGTTGATAGAGAAAATTGGTGCACCTCCGGAACCAAAGAGATTACTGAAAGCAGTAATGATCATGATGATCGGAAAGCATAAGCCCACAGCGCCAAGTGCAGTTGTTCCTATATCATGGATCCTGGCGATATAGATACGGTCCACAATGTTGTATAAAAGATTCAATATCTGCGCTACCAGCATGGGAAGCGCAGCGCTTAATATATTGTTGGTCACAGTTCCGTTTTCAAAATCAATTCGTTTCATTATAAATCTTCCTAAGTTTAAAACTTTTATCGTGCATATAAGTATATCATAAAGTAAACAGAAATTCACTCTGATATAGTGGTGTTGGAACAAAATAGTTACTGTTCACTCCGTTCACAGTAACGTAGCCAAAATTCATTCCAGATTGCCTGCGGCAATGGAATTTTGGCTTGTATGTCTCGGGATTTTGGCATATTCATGCCAAAACACCTCGCGGGACAGTGGCATGTGAACAGTAACACAAAATATTCTCTGAAATTGTCATAAGTCATGATACAGAGAATAAAAAAGCATTTTTTATCCATACTATTTTCATGTAACAAAATACAGTATTTCTTAAAAAAGGAGACAACAGACTATGATTTTAAAAGAAAAGGAACGTTCAGTAATCGAAGATCTTCAGACACAAGAGAAAAGCTGTGTGGAAAAGTATGGAAAATACGCAGAACAGGCCAGAGACCCGGAGCTTAAAAATCTTTTCCGGAATATCCAGCAGGAAGAACAGAAGCATTATGAGTCTTTGTCAATGATTCTTTCCGGAAGTGTGCCTGAATGTAACTGTAATGACAGATCAGGCAAAGACTATCAGCCAAAAGCAGTCTATACAGCCATGAGTTCACCGGAAGATAAACAACACGATGCCTTTCTTGCAACGGATTGTATCGGTACAGAGAAGCTGGTGTCAGGAACATACAATGATGATGTATTTGCCTTTGGCGATAGTGGTGTACGCAAACTGTTGGCTGATATACAGATTGAGGAGCAGAATCATGCAGAGATGCTGTATAAGTATAAGACTGTGAATGGAATGGCATAAGAAGTCTTAAGGCATTGAGCAGAGTAGCATATTGGGAAAATTCTATACCAGGACTGCTATAATTACCTGACAGGAGACAATTGGTTTTGACTGTCTCTTGCCAGGTACATCTTATTTTACAAAAAATATGATGGTATAAATGTTGGGATATTTTATGAAAAATTTTGTAAAATTTGTCATGATAGAAGCCATAAGATAATTGCTAGAGCGTGTCTGAAAAATCATTCCCATAATCTGCACGCCCCACTTTGCGATATATTTTGTCCGAATTTGGTTTCCGTAACCCGCTACGACGCCCTTATTCGAACAAAATCTCCCATAAATTGTGACGCACATCTTGTGGAAAGCATTTTTCAAACACATTCTAGGAATTCCGATTAGTTACGTAAGGTGTAATAGTGAATTTTGGCAGGAATGAATAAGAATTTTTTATAAATACTTGAATAACTGCGCGTCGCATTCTCGTTACTTCAGTGATGAGTTAGACGCGCAATTTTTATAAAAAATATCCAGAACAAATGTTTACTTAAAGAAATGCATATGGTATAATACAGACATGGAAAAAGATATATTTAATATAAATAAAAATCAGCTTTCATATGGTAGAGGATATGTATATTCGCTGCAGTATCATCTGGTCTGGTGTACGAAATACAGGAAGAAAGTATTAAAAGACGGGATCGACCTGGAATGCAAAAAGATGCTGCAGGATCTGGCAGAAGAGTATCGGTTTCAGATCCTGGCAATGGAAGTCATGCCGGACCATATCCACATGCTTGTGGATTGTCGGCCGCAGTTTTATATTTCAGATATGATCAAGATCATGAAAGGGAATCTTGCACGTCAGATGTTCCTTTTACATCCGGAGCTGAAAAAAGAACTGTGGGGAGGACATTTGTGGAACCCGTCTTATTGTGCCGTTACAGTCAGTGACCGGAGCCGTGAGCAGGTATCTGCCTATATCGAAGGCCAGAAGGAAAAAGAAAAGAGAAAGCCCTGAGTACAGGGATCATTCCGGAAATGTTTGTTTTTGCGGGAAAGGTGGAAGAAGATGCGGACAGTATCCAGCTATGGTGTGGAGATACGAAAACAGAATATCCCGGTCCGTCAGACAATGGAGATCTATCGTCAGGCAGTCAGTTACCTGACAGAGATCTACGCACAGGTCTGGGAAGAACTGAGGGAGATCCCGGAGACAAAAAAGCGTTTTAATACCGCAGAGCATATGGTACACATGACGAAGAAAAACACAGCCCGGTTTGATTTTGACCTTCGTTTTCCGAAGATGCCGTCTTACCTCCGCAGGTCCGCGATCCAGCATGCGCTTGGAAATGTATCTTCGTATGAGACCCGGCTGGGGCAGTGGAAAGAGACCGGAGTGCTGTCCGGAAGGCCGAAACTTACCTGCAGGAACCATGCCATGCCGGTCTTTTACCGGGATGTGATGTACCGCGAAGGAGCAGAAGGAAAAGATGAAGCATATCTGAAACTGTACGACGGGCATGACTGGAAATGGTTCCGTGTATATTTAAAACGTACCGATATGGAATATCTTCGCAGGAACTGGAAGGGAAAGAAGGCATCGGCCCCTGCGTTGGAAAAGAGACACTGTCGGTATTTTCTGCGTTTTTCCTATACAGAAGAAGTAACACTGACGAAAACACCGGTAAAAGAACAGATCATCTGCAGTGTGGATCTGGGGATTAATACCGATGCGGTCTGTACCATCATGCGCTCAGACGGAACTGTCCTGGGAAGAAGATTCATAGATCATCCCAGTGAAAAATACCGGATGTACCGCACACTGGGACGGACCCGCAGATCACAGAGGGAACATGGCTCTGCGCAGACACAGGGAAGATGGGCATATACGAAACGTCTGAACACAGAACTGGGTAAAAAGACTGCAGGTGCGATTGTAAGATATGCGGAAGAAAACCATGCAGATGTGATCGTGTTCGAATATCTGGAGATGCAGGGGAAGATATCGGGAAAGAAAAAACAGAAACTGCACCTGTGGAGAAAGCGGGATATCCAAAGACGCTGTGAACATCAGGCACACAGGAAAGAGATGCGGATATCCCGGATCTGTGCATGGAATACCAGCAGACTGGCTTATGATGGTTCCGGGGCGGTAACACGTGACCGGGAAAATCACAGCCTCTGTACTTTCCAGACAGGAAAACGATATAATTGTGACCTGTCAGCATCCTATAATATAGGAGCCAGATATTTTATAAGGGAACTTTTAAAACCCCTTCCGGCAACGGAAAGGTCTTTGCTGGAGGCAAAAGTCCCTCCTGTAAAGCGTAGGACCTCATGTGTTTATGCAGATCTGAGGAAACTCCATTCAGAAATGGAACTCTTAAAAGCAGCATAGATACAGGCAGATATACAGCGGACTACCTGTAATGTGGGAACCAGCCATATCCGGCATGGAAAAAGCACATAACTGTGCAGACCTAAGTTACAGGCGTATCCGCCGATATTTAGTCTGACGCCTAAAGCGTCTGGAAGCACGTGACTTTAGCCATGTGAGGTTCACAAGTATGACGGAAATCCTCTCTTTGATGCACCGGAAGGTATTCAGCCGGATTCATTCCGCGATCCAAAGGTATGGAAGCATGAAAATAAATATTATATGGTTGTAGGGGCCAGTCGTAATAACAGAGGATTAGCATTGATATATGAATCTGCAGATCTTTATCATTGGAATTTTTTAAACGTGCTGGCAGAAAGCCGTGGAGAATGGGGATTCATGTGGGAATGTCCGGATTTTTATCAGCTTGGCGATAAATATGTTCTCACTTTTTCTCCAATGGGCTCAGGAGATCATACATCAGTATACCTGACAGGAGATTTTGATTACAAAACAGGAAAATTTGACTGGCATATCAGTGGTGAAATGGATTGGGGATTTGATTTTTATGCGCCACAGTCCATGGTTGCTCCTGATGGAAGACGTCTGATTGTTGCCTGGGCGAATGAATGGGAATGGATGCCTCTCTTTAAGGACTGGGGACCTACTTATCAGGAGGGCTGGTGCGGATTTTTTAATGTGATTCGTGAAGTTCGGATGTGCAAGGATGGAACGCTGGCGTTTGTTCCTGTAGAGGAAATGGAAAAAATCCGTGAAAACAAATTTACGCAACGGGAAATACAGATTACAGAAACACCTCAGCAGTTAAAAGCAGGAGATGGAATCAGCTTTGAGATGAAATTTACATTGGATCTTGAAGAAACTGATGCAGACAGGGTAGAACTGAAGCTCAGATGCGGAAAAGAAAAAGAATCCCGTTGTATTTTTGATTTGAAAAATGGTGAATTGCTGGTAGACAGAAGCTGTGCAGATGGATGGAGTGTAGGAACATCCAGAAGTGTACTTAAGGTCAGCGAAAAAAGTCTGGATGTACATATCTTTTCAGATCAGAGTTCTCTGGAGATATTTACAGATCAATACAGAAATAATCATTCCAATAATATTTTTGCAGGAAATGATCAGGATGCAATAAGTATATCTGCGTTTGGTGGAAGAGCGGTAATCAGAGACTATGAAGCATATGGATTGCAGGAGTGTTTTAACTGAATCAAGTAGCGGAGCGGATTGCGAATATCCGCTTGACATGAACTGAAAGCAGGAGGAGTATTGAAATGAAACGTAATAATTATTATGATGTCACTGACTGGCAGGTAGGTAACCCATATACGGATATCGGAGAAGTGATCAACAGTATCATTGCAGACATCAAGAACAGACAGAAGGATACAAATGTAAATGATGGAGGAAAACCGGGAGCAGTAATTTATATTCCGTCTGGAGATTATCATTTAAAAACGCAGGTGAAAATTGACATCAGTTACTTGAAAATCCAAGGATCAGGACATGGATTTGTGTCTTCAAGTATCCGATATAATGTGCCAAAAGAACAGTGGAAGGATCTTCATGACATCTGGCCGGGCGGTAGCAGGATTCTGGTAGATTTGGAACCATTAAAGGGGGATGAAAGATCCGGTGCTGCTTTTCTGGTGGAACGAGAGGGAGATCCGAGAATCAGTTCCGTGGAGTTTGAAAATTTCTGTATTGATGGACTCCATTTTGTAGATGACGGAAATGGAGATCCAGAGAATACATATTTAAATGGAAAAACAGGAATTTATGTAGCCAGTGCACAGGATTCTTTCAGAATTACAGGCATGGGTATTATTTATCTGGAGCATGGAGTGACTCTTTACAATTCTGATGCATTATCTGTTCATGATAATTTTATAGCAGAATGTGGAAATTGTGTAGAACTTCGTGGAGCCGGACAGGCATCTAAAATAACAGATAATCTTATGGGGGCTGGTTATAGAGGTTATACAATTTTTGCCGAAAATTTTGGAGGACTTCTGATTACTTCCAATAACATTTTTCCAAGAGGAAAAAGTATAGTACATCTTAAGGGTGTTCTTAGATCATCAGTAACTGCAAACAGATTTCATTCTTTTTATCCGGGAATGCTGATAATGGAAAATTGTAGAGAAAATCTCATATCTTCCAATCATTTTCTCAGAGATCATGAACCATGGCCTCCGATGCTGGAATATGATAATGGATTAGAGGATGATTTTGGCCTGATTCATATTCAGGGAAGTAGCAATTCACTGATTGCTAATCACATTTCGGAGACGATTGAACAGCAATATCTGAAACCGGCAGGCGTAAAACCGATAATCATTCGTTTGGTTTCCGGAAGAGAAAATTACATTGCAAACAATCATATTGTGGCAACTACAAAAACTGATAAAAAAGAAAGTGAAGAAAATCAATCCTGCTTTGATGCGCAGGTTGGAGCATTGTTAAGTATGGATGAACTGGTTAAACTTCCGATTGAAGCAGTACATGTTGATGAGGCATCATTGGATAATATAATACTGGATACATGCAGGGAAAATGAAGCAGTTATGGATTTTGCAGAAAATGTGTTTCGGGGAATTCCTTGTCTTTCGCAGTCTGCGGAACTGTCTTGATTGCATTATTATAAATTGTAAAAAATTTCATGATTTTAAAAGAAAAAAGCACAGTAATCAAAGAGAACTGGGAAAATTTATAATACTCTCGTATAGTTATAACGAGGCTACTGTAAATAAACATAAGTTAACAGTAAAAAGGATGTCGGATTTGCTCTCGGCATCCTTTTTATATGGGATCATACAGGATAAAATAGTATAAAAAAATGTCAAAATATTTTATTGAAACTCCTCGTGATTTTGCTATGATATAGTAAGATTATGTCGGCAGAAGGTCAGTACTATAGATATATAGTGAATCGGAGACAAAATTCAGAAAGGGGATTTTTACATATGTACACAGGAAACTATGAATGTCTGGAATTATTTGTAAAACCAGAAGCCGGGAAAAAAGGCAGTGTGAGCCTGAAGAAGGTAAAAGAAAACAAAACAGAAATAAAAGAACTGCAACATATCTATGGGAACTGGATTAAGTTTCCGACAGATAAAGATACAGAATACGAGATTACTGCACAGGACTGCACCATTACCTTTGCTTATTTAAGCGAATGTGAAAATATCCTGAAGAATGGAATCTGCGTACTGAATACCACAGATAATTTTAAAGCAATGAATAAAGAAGAATTTTTTAAATTCATTGGCACTCCGTACAGAGAGCAGTATCATTTTTCACCAGTTGTGAACTGGAATAATGATCCTAATGGACTTTGCTGGTTTAAGGGTTATTATCATCTTTTTTATCAGCTGAATCCTTTTGGACAGGAGTGGAATAATATGTACTGGGGACATGCAGCAAGCAAGGATATGGTGCATTGGACACATCTTCCGGTTGTGTTAGAGCCTCAGGAAGAAATCCTGGATAATCTTGCAATCAAAGGTGGTGCTTTCTCCGGAAGTGCACTTCCTGTTGGAGATGAGGTGTACTTCTATCTCACAAGACATATCGGACCGCAGGATGACGGATGGGACACTATTCAGTATCAGACAATGACAAAGAGTAGCGATATGATTCATTTTGAGCCGGAAAAAGAGATTATCAGGGAGAAACCGGAAGGTACTAACTATGATTTTCGCGATCCGAAAGCAATTAAGATCGGTGAGAAGTATTATATTGTATTAGGTGCATGTATAGATGAAAAAGGAACATTTCTTCTGTACGAATCTGAAGATGCAGAGAACTGGAAATACAGATGTCCTCTGATTACAGAGGAAACAAAGATCAGAACCATTGAGTGTCCGGACTTTTTCCCATTGGATGATAAATATGTAGCTATGGGCGCATGGATGAGCCATTATGATGAATACGGAAGATTCCAGCAGTGCAGATATTATGTGGGAGACTGGA